>CAKSIW010000063.1 GCA_934463175.1 uncultured Clostridia bacterium
TTTCAGCACAGCAAAGCCGCTGACTGCGGCTTTAATCTGTGAGTGCGTCAAAAAGACGGTGTTTGAGCAAAGCAATTCCGACACATGACTAATGACGGCGCGCAGGGGGTGTGGGGGCGATGCCCCCATAAAAAAAGAAGTTTTTTTAAAAAGAGGCATGAGGCACCGCCTCATAAAAAGGGGTGTGGGGGAAATTCCCACATAATAACTTTCTAATAAGCAAAAAGAGGTTTGAGGAAATCATCCTCATAAAAAGGAAATCATTTTCATAAAGGGGGAAACCCTTTAAAAGGGGTTTGGGAAATCCTTCACATAAAGAAGAAATCTTTTAAAAGAGGGGCGCGGGGAAACATCCCCGAAAAAAGAAAAAAGTTCTTGACAAATGAAGAAAAATGAGTTACAATAGTTGAGGTGTAAAGCTGAATAACTTTACATTGTGTGTGAAGTGGAGGAGAAAAAATGGAAAAAAACGTTGAAATCTCGCTTCTTTTCAGCTTTTACGGAAACCTGCTGACAGAGCGTCAGGCAGACGCAATTGATTTGTATTATAACGAGGATTTGTCTCTTGCGGAAGTCGGAGCGGAGCTTGGAATCAGCCGTCAGGGCGTGCGTGACAGTCTTATGCGTGCGGAGAAGGTTCTGCGTGATTCTGAGGAAAAGCTCGGACTTGCGGCAAGGTTTCTTGAAATCAAGCAGCGTCTTGCGGACATCGACAGGACAATCAAGGAAATTGAAAGCTCCCCCGAGGCGGCGAGGCTTTCAGACGGCATAAAACGGAAGATAAACAGCATTCTGGCGAGTGTTGCGGCGATTAATGATATGGAGGAATGAAGCACTGATGGGAGCGTGGTCAAATGGCATTTGAAAGCTTGACGGATAAGCTGCAGAGCGCCTTCAAAAAGCTTCGCGGAAAGGGTAAAATCACCGAGAAGGATTTGAAGGAGGCAATGCGCGAGGTGAAGCTTGCGCTTTTGGAGGCTGATGTGAACTTCAAGGTTGTCAAAAGCTTCATAAACAGCGTGTCGGAGCGTGCTTCGGGCGCGGAGGTCATGGAATCTCTAACCCCCGGACAGCAGGTTGTGAAAATCGTCAATGAAGAACTGATTTCCCTCATGGGGTCGGAGGAAAGCAAAATTAAAATTTCCTCAAAGCCGCCCACTGTCATCATGATGACGGGCTTGCAGGGCGCAGGAAAAACCACAACTGCGGCAAAGCTCGGCGGTCTGCTCAAAAAACAGGGAAAGCGTCCGCTTTTGTGCGCGTGTGACATATACCGCCCCGCGGCGGTCAAACAGCTTCAGGTTGTCGGCGCACAGCTTGACCTTCCCGTGTTTTCGGTTGAAGGCAGCCGCGATGCGGTCGCAATTGCAAAAGCTGCGTTGGAGCATTCAAGGCTTCACTCAAATGACATATTAATAATCGACACCGCAGGTCGGCTTCATGTTGATGAAGAGCTGATGCGTGAGCTGCGCGACATTAAGGACGCGGTCGAGCCGACGGAGATTTTGCTTGTTATTGACGCAATGACGGGTCAGGACGCGGTGAATGTTGCGGAAAGCTTCAACCGCGAGCTTGAAATTGACGGAATTGTGCTGACAAAGCTTGACGGCGACACCCGAGGCGGTGCGGCGATTTCGGTCTGCGCGGTCACGGGAAAGCCCGTGAAATTCTGCGGTATGGGCGAAAAGCTCTCTGATTTGGAGGTTTTCCACCCCGACAGAATGGCGTCGAGAATCCTCGGTATGGGTGACATGCTGAGTCTGATTGAAAAGGCTGAACAGGCGTTTGACGAGAAGAAAGCGGCGGAGCTTGAAAAAAAGATGCGCAGTGCGGCATTCACGTTCACCGATTTTCTTGAACAGCTTGAACAGATGAAAAAAATGGGTCCTCTCGACCAGCTTTTGGGAATGCTTCCGGGCGTCAACGCAAAGGCACTTGAGGGCGCAAGCATTGACGAGAAGAAAATGCTGCACACCGAGGCAATCATAAAATCAATGACGGTCGGCGAGCGCGAATGCCGTGACAGGCTGACACCGAAGCGGCGCGAGAGAATCGCAAAGGGCAGCGGAGTTTCGGTCTCCGAGGTCAACGCTCTTGTGAAGCAGTTTGAGCAGATGCAGAAAATGATGAAAATGATGTCGGGCGGCAAAATGGCAAAGCAGATGAAGAGTCTCGGCAGAATGGGAAAAATGAAATTCCCGAGATTTTAGGCAAGCGGGAGCTTAACCTGATAGAAGCAATCCAAAACCGATTTTCACGAGGCGGATTTCCGCACAACCGGTGTTGGAAGAACCGGCAATCTTTTAATACATGAAAATTATTAAAATTTATATATTTTTTTGGAGGTACATTTATTATGGCAGTTAAAATTCGTTTGAGAAGAATGGGAGCAAAGAAGTCACCGTTTTACCGTGTTGTTGTTGCGGATTCAAGATATCCGAGAGACGGCAGATTCATCGAGCAGGTTGGAACATATAACCCGATGACAGAGCCTGCAACGGTTGAGTTTGACGCTGAGAAAATCACAAAATGGATCGGAAACGGCGCACAGCCGACAGACACTGTTAAGCGTCTGCTCAAGAACAAAGGCATCATCTGAGCGGGGTGACTGAAATGAATGAGCTTTTGGAATTTATTGCAAAGTCGATGGTGAGCGAGCCTGACGCCGTTTCGGTTGAGGAAAAGGAAACCGAAAACTCGGTCGTGCTCACGCTTCATGTCGGCGAGCATGACATGGGCAAGGTCATCGGCAGACAGGGTCGCATTGCAAAGGCAATCCGAACCGTTGTCAAGGCGGCGGCAAGCCACGAAAATAAAAAAGTCACAGTTGATATTGTATAGGTGCATGGGAGTCGGACACAATATGGTCAAGCTCCGTGTGCCTGAAACGGGGACTGCACTGCAAGGCGGAGCGCGGAGATTTCCGCCGTTCCTTTGCGGTGCGGTCTTGCTTGGTTTTTAGAGGTATGATATGAAAAACACACTTGAAATCGGAAAAATAGTTAATACGCACGGTCTCCGCGGAGATGTGAAGGTCATGCCATGGTGCGACGACCCCGAAATCTTCCACGTGCTTGCGTATGTTTGCATAGATGAAAAGGAATTTGAGATTGAAAAATCGCGCATACACAAAAATATGGTCATTCTGAAGCTTGAGGGAATCGACAGAATCGAGGACGCGGAGCAAATGCGGAACAAAACGCTCACCGTGCCGCGTGAGGAGCTGGGCGAGCTTCCCGAGGGGACATATTACATCTGCGACCTTTTGGGCTGCACCGTCGAGACCGAGGACGGCAGGGTTCTCGGCAAAATATGCGACATAATCAAAACGGGCAGCAATGATGTATATGCGGTTGAAAACGAGGATAAAAAGCAGGTGCTGATTCCGGTGATTGATGAGGTCGTGAAGAAGGTTGACCTTGACGCGCGGCACATAACGGTCAGACTGCTCAAGGGATTGATTGATGATGAGAATTGACATATTAACGCTGTTTCCCGAAATGCTGGAAAGCGTTCTCGGGGCGAGCATAATCGGACGGGCGCGGCAGAACGGCATTCTGGACGTGAACTGCGTTCAGATCCGCGATTTCGCGTTCAACAAGCACAGACAGGTTGATGATTATCCCTACGGCGGCGGTCAGGGAATGGTTATGCAGGCGGAGCCGATATATCAGGCATACATGAGCGTGTGCGGCGGCGCGGCTGTGAAACCGAGAACGATTTATATGTCACCGCAGGGCAGAACCTTCCGCCAGTCAACGGCAAGGCGGCTTGCCAAGGAGGAGCGGCTGGTCATTCTCTGCGGACACTATGAAGGGGTTGACCAAAGGATTCTCGATGAGATTGTCGATGAAGAAATCTCTCTCGGCGATTTTGTGATGACGGGCGGTGAAATTGCCGCAATGGCGGTTGTTGACGCAACGGCGCGAATGCTCCCGGGGGTGCTGGCGGACGAGAACGCGTTTTCGGACGAGTCGCATTTCAGCGGACTTTTGGAATATCCGCAGTATACGCGCCCGTCGGAATGGCACGGAAGAGGAGTTCCCGAGGTTTTGCAGTGCGGCAATCACAAGCTGATTGAGCAGTGGAAAAGACGTGCGGCGATTGAAACCACCTTCCGCAAGCGGCGCGGAATGCTTTCACGGGCAAAGCTGACGGCGGAGGAGAAAAAATTCGCAGACGAACTGAAAAATGAGACAAAAAACTGACAGCATATTGTTTTTTGCGATATAATGTGATATACTAAGCTTAACCTGATTAAGGCGGTTTCATATCAGGTTGGAATATGCCGCCGAGCGGCAGCAAAAAAGGAGGACTTGCTGTGAAATGTCCCGAATGCGGTGCGGAAATTTACGATGACGCGAAAAAATGTCCGTTTTGTAAGCTTCCGATGATTAATGCCGAAAATGATAAATTCAAGGATTTTGACTTTAAATATACGATTACATCAGCGGAGCAGATTAAGCTTATCCGCGACTCGGTCAACGAGGTTGCGGAGGGAAAGCCGAAGGTGTCCGCAGTGAAAAAATATGTCCGTGTGAGACGGCGCAGCGCGAAAAAGACTGATGAGAAAAACACGGGAAAGCGTTTCAAAAAGGAAAAGACTGTGCGCGGTTTGAATGAAAAAACTGCGCGCGGCGAAACCAAAAAGACTGAGCGCGGTTTGAATGAAGAAACGGCGCGCGGTGCAAAAGAAAAACCGGCGCATGGTTTAAGGCTGCCGAACCGCGAGACGGTTTTCAGAATCGGCACGGCGGCGGCAATGTGCGCGGCAGCGGCTCTGGTCATATTCTGCGTGTGCGCGGCGGTCTCGGCTGTCTCCAAGCGAAATCCGAATGCTGCGGCATATACATATATAAAGGATAATTCGATGTATCTGATATACAACGGAAAGACGGCGGAGCTGACGCAGAGCGCGGTGAGCCGCGACTATCTGAGACGGTCGGAGGAGGCGAGCCTGCCCGAGAACGCGGCGAGCATTTCGGAGAACGGGAAAACCTCGTGGAATGCGGCGGGAGGAAGGCTGACATATTTCTTTGAGGACTATGACCCCGACACGGAAAGCGGCACTCTCGCGGTGATTGAGAACGGAAAGGCGAAGAAAATCACAAGGATTTCCGAAGCGGTGCATAATTCGGTGATAATGTCGGCGGACGGCGAGCGCATTTTATATCTCCAAAGCACCGACAAAAACGGTGATATGGGCGTGCTGTATTACTACCGTCTCGGAATGGACGGACCGTTCAAAATCTCGACCGACATTGACTGCGGAACATTCGCATTCACCGCGGACGGGAACGAGGCAATGTTTTTGCAGAACCTCAACCGTGTTGAGATGAAGGGCGACCTGTTCGTGAAAAACCTCAGACGGCTGAAGGAGGAAAAGCTCAAGCTTGATTCTGACGTATGCCGCGTGTTCGGCACAAACGGAAAAAGCACGCACTATCTCTATGCCAAGGAATTTTCGGCTGACGACGGCGCGTTTGAGATATATTCGGCGGACAGGAAGAATACGGTTCTGCGTCTCGGCGAGCGTACAAAGCTTGCGCCGTATGTTCCCAAGACTGCGGACATTATATTCTGCTATGGACTCGCCGATGACGGAACATCGAATCTATATCGGGTTGAGATTAAGTCGGGCAAAAAGGAGCGCATTGCGTCTGGTGTCAACCGTGTTTACGGCATGACAAAGAACGAGAAAACGGTCATATATGACAGAGTGTTTGACGGCAAGGTGTCGGACTGCTATGCCTATACGTCGGGAAAACAGCCGCAGAAGCTTGCGGGGAGTATATCGGTTGACTATGAGACAGTCGGCACGGCACCGCAGTTTGCGGTCACTCCCGACCTTTCGCAGATTGTGTATATATCGGATTTTGACGCGGCACGCGGCGGCGGTACGCTGTATTCCGCAAAGATGAAGGGAGGAAAGGTCAGCGAGCCGAAAATGCTTGCAGAGGACGTTTTCTCATGCTATATTGCCGATGGCGGAAAAATTGTGTTCACGAAGGACTACAGCACGTCAAGGAAGGTTTTTGATGTCTATGTCATGTCGGGAAAGAGTGCAAGGCTTCTGAAGGACGAGGTCAACCCCGAAATGTTTGAAGCGGAGGTTTTTGGAAATAATATATATTATATAGCCGATTATAATATATCGGGAGATTTCGGAACGCTGATGAAGATGAACCTGAAGGGCAAGGCGGAGGAAATCTGCAAGGAGGTATATTCGTTCAGACTGTGCGGGAACGGTGATTTGCTGCTGGTTCGGAATCTCAATTCCGAGAACGGCGAGTTTGACTTATATCTGGCAAGAAACGGCAAAAAGAGCGCGGCGGAGATTGAAAAGAAGGTCAGTGGAATATAATTTGCGGGGGCACCGCCCCCGAACCCCCTATGCGCCGATTATTGCTCATGTGTCGGATTAATTGCTTGAACAAAGGATTTTTTGCGTCGCACAGATTAAAGCCGCAGTCAGCGGCTTTGCTGTGCTGAACCGTGCGCACATTATGGAAATTGATTAATTCGTGCGCACGGTTCACGCCAAAAATCCATGCCCTTCGCAAAATCCGACATCATGACCAACAACAAGGCGCGGCTTGAAGATATACTTTGCGGACAAAAAGTAAGTGAGCGGAGCTAACAGGGCTCCCGAAAAGCGGAGGCAAAGCCGACACTTTTTGGGAAAGAGGAGCAGCCAAGCATAGAGCGACTGTCCGACCAAACAGGGAGGACGGAGCATAATTGCTTGTGTTGCGACGATATAATGTGGTTAAAAGAAGGAGGGCAAATGCATGAGAATCGGAATTTTCGGCGGAACGTTTGACCCTCCCCACATCGGACATCTTCTGCTTGCTCAGGAGGCAATGGAAAAAGCGGAGCTTGAACGGCTTGTGTTCATTCCGTGCGGAAATCCGCCGCATAAGGACGGCGGCGCGGTGACGGATTCTGCACACAGGCTTGAAATGGTCAGGCGTGCAATTTGCGACAACCCGAGCTTTGAGCTTTCCGATATGGAAACCAAATCGGACTCCCCGAGCTACACGGCAAAAACACTGGAGCGGCTCTCGGACGCGCACCCGAACGACACTCTGTGCTTCATTGTCGGCGCGGATTCGCTGTGCGAAATGGAAACATGGTTCTGTCCTCAGCGGATTTTCGACCAAGCCGAAATAATCGCGGCGGCACGCGGCGGTGCAAATGAGGCGGAGCTTGAAGAGGCGGCACTGCGGCTGCGCGGAAAATACGGCGCGAGGATAACGCTCATCAGAATGAATGTGATTGAGCTTTCGTCCTCCGAAATCAGACAGAGAATTGCGGACGGCAAAAGCACGCGGTATATGCTGCTGCCTTGCGTGAGAGAATATATAAAGGAAAACGGCATATATGCCAAGCGGTAATTATGATGAAAGAGCTTGAAGAAATTAAAAAAGCAGTGGGCGCACGGCTGAGCCGAAAACGGTTTGAACATACGGCAGGCGTTGCAGAAACGGCTGTGCGGCTTGCGGCACGCTGGGGCGCAGACCCGAACGGGGCGTATATCGCCGCGCTTGTTCATGACTATGCAAAGGAAATCCCGATTGATGAAACGCTGAAAATGCTGAACGAGGCAGGAATTGCCCCCGACCGCGGAATGCTGGAATGCCCCGCGGTGCTTCACGGTCCGCTTGCGGCATATCTCGCGGAGCGCGAATTTGGAATTTCCGACCGCGACATCTTAAACGCGGTGCGCTATCACACAACGGGCAGACGGGGCATGTCACAGCTTGAAAAGGTGATATATCTTGCGGATTTCATCGAGCCGAACAGGTGCTTTGACGGAGTTGACGAGGTGAGAGTGCTGGCAGAGGAAAGCCTTGACCGCGCCGTGCTTCTGGAGTCGGACATGGTGATCAGGTTCACACTTGACCGCGGACTTCCGCTCTATGTCGGAACGGTCGAGACAAGAAACGATATGCTGAAAAGAATCGGAGAGGTAGAGAAATGAAGGTTAAATCACCGCTGAGACTGGCGGTTTCAATTGTAATATTGCTGATGATAATATATGCGGGCTATGCGGGCGCGGTGTCGATTATGACGGGAAAGCCCGTCAGCTTCGGGTTCTGGAGCCGCAGCGGCACCGCAAAGAACGAAAATGCGGTCAACTTTGTTGTTGCGGGAACGGACAAGCAGGGTTTCCTGACCGATTTGATTCTGCTGTGCAGATATGACGCGGCGGCAAACACCGCGGCGGCAATTCAGATTCCGAGAGACACAAAGGTTGACAACAAGCGGTATGATAAGAAAATTAACTCGGCATACGGGTCATCGGGCGGAATCGAGACCATGTATGACGAAATCGAGTCGGTGACGGGGATTCGCCCCGAGAAATATGTCATTGTCAGCTTTGAGGGCTTCCGCGAGCTGATTGACGCAATCGGCGGCGTTGAGTTTGACGTGCCGATGAGAATGTATTACACCGACCCCGTGCAGAACCTTGTGATTGATTTGCAGCCGGGAAAGCAGCTGCTTGACGGCAGACATGCGGAGATGTTCATGAGATTCCGCAGCGGATATACGAACGGCGACATTGACCGCAACGCGGCGCAGAAGGAGTTCTACCAAGCGGCACTCGACAAGCTGCTCAGCGGCGGCACGGTTCTGAAAGCACCGAAGATCCTGGGAATTGTGAACAAGAATGTCAAAACCGACTTCAGCGGCAGCGACATTATGAAATATATCGGAAAAATCCCCAAGCTGAAGCAGGAGAACATACACATTGCGTCTCTTCCCGGCGAGGGCGGATATGAGAAAAACAAGAGCGGTCAGGACGTTTCATATTTCTTCTATGACAAGGACAAAACCGCCGAGCTGATTAAGACATATTTTTCCGATTCGGACACCGAACGCGGTGCAATTGAGGCAAACCCCGTGAAAAACAGATTCATCAAAATCAGGGTCATTGACGCAACAAGCATAAAAAGCGATGACGCGGACGTTCTGAAGGTTGTGTCGGACGAGCTTTCGTCGCACGGATTCACTGTTGTGTCGGGCGAGCGTGCCGACAGAATCCGCGACAACTCCGAGCTTGTGAACCACAACGCAAAATGCGCGGCTGAGGAGATTAAAAAGGTATATGACAAAATCCCGATTGCGGAGGAAATTGAGGAATATGAAAAGAAAAAAGGCGAAAAATCCCCCGATGTGACGCTGATTGTCGGGAACGACTTTTCGTTCTGAGAAATGACGGAAATCAAAAGGAGATGAACATATGAGCTGTGAGAATAATTTTGTAAACACCGCGGTTCGCGCACTTGACGAGAAATTCGGGCGTCAGATTGAGGTTCTTGACGTGCGTGAGCTGACAACACTGACCGAATATTTCGTGATTGCAACGGGCGGCAGTGCGCTGAACATTCAGGCGATGAGCGACCATGTTGAGGAGGAAATGGCAAAGCAGGGCGCGCGGCGGCTTATGCGTGAGGGCTATGACACCGCCGAGTGGGTTCTTCTCGGCTATGATGATGTCATTGTTCACATTTTCAAAGCGGAAACGCGCGAGTTCTATAATCTGGAGCATATCTGGAAGGACGCGGAGACGGTTGATATTTCGGATTTGCTGAAAAAATGAAACGAAACACGAGCCGCTGCCTCAGAATGCCCCGCGGCAGACGGATTTATATTATAACACGGGCGGAACGGAGACTGAAAAACTATGAAATACAATTTTAAGGACATTGAAAAAAAGTGGCAGGACAGATGGGAGGCGGAAGGCTGCTTTCATGCCGAGAACGGCAGCAGCAAAAAGCCGTATTACGCGCTGATTGAGTTCCCATATCCTTCGGGTCAGGGTCTGCATGTCGGACACCCGAGAAGCTACACCGCGCTTGACATTCTCGCAAGAAAACGCAGAATGCAGGGGTATAACGTGCTGTATCCGATTGGCTGGGACGCGTTCGGACTTCCGACCGAGAACTATGCAATCAAGAATAAGATTCATCCGAGAATTGTCACGAAAAAGAACGTTGCAAACTTCACGCGCCAGCTGAAAATGCTCGGCTTTTCGTTCGACTGGTCGCGCGAGATAAACACAACCGACCCCGAATACTACAAGTGGACACAGTGGATTTTCCTTCAGCTGTTCAAAAAGGGCTTGGCATATAAGCAGGAAATGCCGATTAACTGGTGTACGGGCTGCAAGGTCGGTCTTTCAAACGAGGAGGTTGTCAACGGCGTATGCGAACGCTGCGGCAGTGAGGTTGTCCAGAGGAGAAAAAGCCAGTGGATGCTGAAAATCACCGAATATGCTCAAAGACTGATTGACGATTTGAATGAGGTTGACTACATCGAGCGTGTCAAAACCCAGCAGAAGAACTGGATTGGCAGAAGCGAGGGCGCGGAGGTTGTGTTCCGCCTGACGTCGGGTGATGATGTGACGGTATACACTACGCGCTGTGACACGCTGTTCGGAGCTACATATATGGTGCTGTCGCCCGAACACAAGCTGGTTGAGAAGCTGCTCCCCTCGCTTGAAAACCGTGAGGAGGTTGAGGCATATATCGCCGAGGCGGCAAAAAAATCGGAGTTTGAACGCTGCGAGCTTGCCAAGGACAAAACGGGCGCAAGACTGGTCGGCGTGAACGCGGTCAACCCTGCAAACGGCATGGAAATTCCCGTGTTCATTTCGGATTATGTCCTTGTGACCTACGGAACGGGCGCAATCATGGCAGTTCCTGCGCATGACGAGCGTGACTGGGATTTTGCAAAGAAGTTCGGACTTCCGATAATCGAGGTTGTCGGCGGCGGACGCAACGTGCAGGAGGAGGCATACACCGACGTTGCAAGCGGAACAATGGTAAATTCGGGATTTCTTGACGGCATGAGCGTCAAGGAGGCAATTCCTGCAATGATAAAGTACCTTGAAGAAAAGGGCATCGGCAGACGCAAGGTGAACTATAAGCTGCGCGACTGGGTGTTCTCGCGTCAGAGATATTGGGGCGAGCCGATTCCGCTGGTATACTGCGAGAAGTGCGGCTGGGTTACGATTCCGGAGAGCGAGCTGCCGCTGGAGCTGCCCGAGCTTGACACATTTGAGCCGGGCGAGAACGGCGAGTCTCCGCTTGCCAAGGCGACAGAATGGATTAACACAACCTGTCCGCACTGCGGCGGCGCGGCAAAACGCGAAACCGACACAATGCCCCAGTGGGCAGGGTCGAGCTGGTATTTCCTCAGATATACCGACCCGCACAACAGCGAGGCTCTTGCGTCGAAGGAGGCACTGGACTATTGGACGCCTGTTGACTGGTATAACGGCGGCATGGAGCATACAACGCTTCATCTGCTCTATTCCCGTTTCTGGCATAAGTTCCTCTATGACATCGGAGTTGTGCCGACAAAGGAGCCATATCGGAAGCGCACATCGCACGGCATGATTCTGGGCGAGAACGGCGAGAAAATGTCAAAATCGAGAGGAAACGTTGTCAATCCCGATGAGGTTGTCGGCGAATACGGCGCGGACGCAGTGCGCACATTTGAAATGTTCATCGGCGCATTCGACCAGTCAACTCCGTGGTCTGAAAAGGGTCTGAAGGGCTGCTTCAAGTTCCTTGAAAGAGTGTGGAATCTTCAGGAGCTGCTGACGGACGGTGACGGCTATTCCGCGGCTCTTGAGAAGAACATGCACAAGACAATCCGCAAGGTCGGCGAGGATTATGAAAAGATGAAATATAACACGGCAATTGCCGCGATGATGAGCCTTGTCAATGAGTTCTATAAGGCAGGCAGTGTGACGCGCGGCGAATACAGAACGCTGATAACGCTGCTCAACCCTGTTGCTCCGCACATAACGGAGGAGCTTTGGGAGAAATACGGCAGCGGCGGCATTCTGGCAACTGCACCGTGGCCTGAGTTTGACGAGTCAAAGACGGTTGACGATGAGGTTGAGATTGTGGTTCAGATAAACGGAAAAATCCGTGACAAGATGATGGTTCCGGCGGATTTGACACAGCCGCAGCTGGCAGCTCTTGCCGAGACGGCAGACAGCATTAAGGCTCTGACCGAGGGCAAGCAGATTGTGAAGGTCATTGCCGTTCCGAAAAAGCTGATTAACATTGTGGTGAAGTAATATGAATCTGAAGGACGAATTTATTGAGATATATAAGGATAAAATACACAGAGAGGGCGCGGACAAGCTCCTCGCCCACCTTGTGTCGCCCGCAAGCGATTTTTTCACAGCACCTGCAAGCGCACGCTATCACGGCGCACATGAAGGCGGACTTGTTGAGCACAGCCTGAATGTGTATGAGTGCCTGAAGGCATATATGGAACGGGAGCGTGTTTCGGAGCTATACGGTGTGTCGGCGAGCGATGAGACGATTGCGCTTGTGGCATTGCTGCATGACCTATGCAAGATGAATTTCTATAAGAAGAGCTTCCGCAATGTCAAGGACGACAACGGAGTGTGGAACAAAGTGCCGTGCTTTGAGATTGAGGACACCCTGCCATACGGTCACGGCGAAAAGTCGGTTTATATCATTTCGGGATTCATGCGGCTGACGCGCGAGGAGGCGTTTGCAATTCGCTATCACATGGGTTTTTCGGGCAAGGAAGAGCCGCGTGATGTCGGACGTGCGTTTGAAATGTTTCCGCTTGCGTTTGCGCTTTCGGTTGCTGATATGGAAGCGACGTATTTTCTTGAAGGATAGATTTATTTACGGGGGAAATCCCCCGTATCCCCCCTTTGCGCCGATTATTGGTCTTGTGTCGGAATTGCTTTGCTTGGACAAAGAATTTTACGAGCAGTGCGAGTAGGGCTCCCAAAAAGCGGAGGCATTGCCGACACTTTTTGGGAAGAGGAGCGCACGGACTGAAAGCGACTGCATGACCGAACAGGTCATGCGGAGCAAATATGTCCGCTGCGCGACGACAAGACCAACATCAAGGCGCACTTTTTCGGGTTTCCTGAGAGAATAACCGTATGTTTGAAATTAACGGGTGAAATATAGATTAGTATGACAAAACCGTGAAAAGGAGAATGTTCATGAGAGATGGGTTCGTTAAGGTTGCGGCGGCAACGCCGGAAATAAAAGTCAACAGCACGGAGCATAATGCGGCAAGCATAACCGCGGCAATCCGTGAGGCGGCAGCCGGCGGCGCAAAGCTGGTTGTCCTGCCTGAGCTGTGTATAACGGGCTACACCTGCGGAGACCTGTTTCTGCAAAGCTCAATCGTGACGCGTGCGGAACGTGCGCTCATGAAAATTGTGCGTGACACCGCGGAGCTTGACATTGTCTTTGCGGTCGGTCTGCCCGTTTTGTACCGCGACAAGCTGTATAATGCGGCGGCAATATGCAAAAGCGGAAAAATTCTCGGCGTTGTTCCGAAGGCAAACATTCCGAACTACACCGAGTTCTATGAAGCACGATATTTCTCAACTCTTGAGAAAAACACCGAAATTGAGCTTGGAGGCGCAAGCGTGCCGTTCGGAACACGGCTGATTTTTTGCGCGAGAGGAATGAAGGATTTTCGGATTGCGTGTGAAATATGCGAGGATATCTGGGTTTCATGTCCGCCGTCGGTTGAACATTCCATGTGCGGTGCAACGGTCATCATGAACCTTTCGGCAAGCGATGAAACGGTCGGCAAAAGCGCATTTCGCCGTATGCTGATCACATCACACACCGCGCGGTGCGCGTCCGCATATATCTATGCCGACGCAGGCGAGGGCGAATCCACAACGGATATGGTGTTTTCGGGGCACAATATCATTGCGGAATGTGGCAAGGTCTGCGCAGAATCTGCTCTTTTTGAGAACGGAATCACATATGCCGTGATTGACACCGAAAAAATCAGCCTTCTGAGGCGGAAGGTGAACACGGTCAGAAATTCGGAAAGCACGGACTATTTGCATATATATTTTGACATGGAGACTGCAGACACGGATCTGAGCGGAGCGGCAATAAATCCGCACCCGTTTGTGCCGGCGGCAGACGGACGTCTTTCGGAGCGGTGCGGTGCGATTTTTGCAATGCAGTGCGCAGGACTCAGAAAAAGACTGAAGCACATCGGGCTGAAAACGGTCACGCTCGGCATATCGGGCGGACTCGACAGCACTCTTGCGCTGCTTGTTGCGGCAAAGACATTCGACAGTCTCGGGCTTGACAGGCGCGGAATTGTCTCGGTCACAATGCCGTGTTTTGGAACAACAGACAGGACATATAACAATGCAAAGGAGCTTGTATGGCTGCTCGGAACGGAGCTGCACGAGGTCAGGATTGCGGATTCGGTCACTCAGCACATGAAGGACATCGGCGCGTCGCTTGATGAGCATGATGTCACATATGAGAATGCGCAGGCAAGGGAACGGACTCAGGTTCTGATGGATATTGCCAACAAAAACGGCGGCATTGTCATCGGCACGGGCGACCTTTCGGAGCTTGCACTCGGTTTTGCGACCTATAACGGCGACCATATGTCAATGTATGGCGTGAACTGCTCAATTCCGAAAACGCTTGTGAGGTATCTTGTCCGACATGAGGCGGATTCATACGGAGGAGATTTGAAGAAGGTGCTGTATGATATTCTCGACACGCCTGTCAGTCCGGAGCTTCTGCCGCCGTCGGAGCAGGGCGGAATCAAGCAGAAAACGGAGGATATTGTCGGACCGTATGAGCTGCATGATTTTTTCCTGTTCAATATGATTCGTTTCGGATTTTCAAAGGGAAAGCTTCAGCGAATGGCAGAGAGCGCGTTTGCGGAGAGCTATTCTGCGGACGAGATAAAGAAGTGGCTTGATATGTTTATGAGACGGTTCTATGCAAATCAGTTCAAGAGGTCGGCAGTTCCCGACGGTCCGAAGGTCGGCACGGTGTCACTTTCGCCGCGCGGCGACTGGAGAATGCCGTCTGATGCGTGCAATGAAGAATGAATTTTCTGTGGGGGTGCCACCCCCACACCCCCCTTTAAAAGCTTTCTTCTTTATGTGAAGGATTTCCCAAACCCATTTTTAGTGGGAGATTTCCCGCGCCCTTTT
>CAKSIW010000064.1 GCA_934463175.1 uncultured Clostridia bacterium
TTCGGAAACGGTTTGCCGCAGAGTCTGTTTCTAAGTGCTAAAGCTGTAAACCTCTTGTATAAATTAAAAGGAGGACAAGTTTTATGAGTAAGGTTTTTGAAACAGAAGTTGCCGGCAGAAAACTCAGCATTGAGGTCGGCAAGGTTGCAGAGCTTGCAAACGGCTCTGTTATTGTGAGATACGGTGATACGGTTGTTATCACTGCGGCAACGGCTTCCGCAAAGCCGAGAGACGGGATTGACTTTTTCCCGCTCAGCATTGACTATGAGGAAAGAATGTATGCTGTCGGCAAGATTCCCGGCGGCTTTATGAAGCGTGAGGGCAGACCCTCGGAGAATGCAATTCTGACAGCAAGAGTCATTGACAGACCCATGCGTCCGCTTTTCCCGAAGGATCTGAGAAATGACGTTTCGATCGTTTCAACGGTTATGTCGGTTGAACAGGATAATGCTCCCGAATTTTGTGCAATGATTGGTTCATCTGCCGCAGTTTCAATTTCGGACATTCCTTTCAACGGACCGATTGCGGCGGTTTATGTCGGCTTGGTTGACGGAAAATTCGTCATAAACCCCACGGTTGAGCAGCGTGCTGTGAGTGACCTTAACCTGACAGTTGCAGGAAGTATGCAGAAGGTTGTTATGATTGAGGCAGGTGCAAACGAAGTTCCCGAGGACGTTATGTTTGACGCAATCATGTTTGCACATGAGGAAATAAAAAGACTCTGCGCTTTCATAAAGGGAATTCAGGACGAGGTCGGAAAACCGAAGTTTGAATATGACCATATTGTTGTTAACGAGGAGGTTTTCGCAGACATCAGTGCATTTGCAACAGATATGGTTAAGGAAGCTCTTGACACCGATAACAAAGCTGTCAGGGACGAAAATCTGAAGGTTGTTTACGAGAAGGTATATGAGAATTTTGAAGATAAATATCCTGCCGAGGAATATGCTCAGGACATTGAGGACGCACTCTACAAGCTCCAGAAAACAATTGTCAGACGCTGGATTCTTGATGAGGGAAAACGTGTTGACGGACGCGCAATTCAGCAGCTGAGACCGCTTTCAGCCGAGGTTGGGCTGCTCCCGAGAGCACACGGAAGCGGCTTGTTCAGACGCGGTCAGACACAGGTTATGACCGTTGCGGCACTCGGTGCTTTGGGTGATGCACAGATAATTGACGGATTGGACACCGAGGAAGAATATAAAAGATACATTCACCACTATAATTTCCCGTCATACAGTGTCGGCGAAACAAAGCCTTCAAGAGGTCCCGGCAGACGTGAAATCGGACACGGTGCTCTTGCGGAACGTGCATTGCTTCCTGTTATTCCGAGTGAGGACGAGTTCCCTTATGCAATTCGTCTTGTATCTGAGGTTTTGAGTTCAAACGGTTCAACCTCACAGGGTAGTATTTGCGGAAGCACACTTGCGCTTATGGATGCAGGTGTTCCGATTAAAGCTCCCGTTGCGGGAATATCTGTCGGTCTTGTCACAGAGGGTGAGCGGTTTATCACTGTTCTTGACATTCAGGGACTTGAAGACTTTTTCGGCGATATGGACTTTAAGGTTGCAGGAACTAAGAAGGGTATAACAGCAATTCAGATGGATCTGAAGATTGACGGTCTGACACCCGAAATAATTAAAAATGCACTCCGTGAAACAAGAGATGCAAGATACTATATTTTAGATGAAGTTATGCTCAAGGCAATTGCCGAGCCGCGCGCGAATATTTCGCAGTATGCTCCGAAAATCATCAATATTGAAATTCCGGTTGACAAAATCCGTGATGTAATCGGTTCAGGCGGCAAGGTTATCCAGAAGATTATTGCCGATACCGGTGCTAAAATTGATATTGAGGAAGACGGCCGCGTGTTTATTGCCGCTCCCGACACAACATCAGGTGAGGCTGCAAAGAAAATAATTGAGGGAATCGTCAAGGATCCCGAGGTCGGAGAGGTTTATGACGGTAAGGTTGTCCGCATTATGGATTTTGGTGCTTTTGTTGAATTCCTTCCGGGAAAAGACGGTCTTGTTCACATTTCAAAGCTTGATAAGAAGCGTGTTGAAAAGGTGGAGGACGTTGTTAAAATCGGTGATGACATCAAGGTTCAGGTTATTGAGATTGACAAGCAGGGAAGAATTAATCTTAAACGAATTATAACCGAATAGTATTATAAAACATTGCTGTTGATACAGAGTCTGTTTTTACAGACTCTGTATTTTTTTAATTTTTTTTAAAAAAGGTATTGACTTTATCGTGATAAAGTGGTAAAGTAATAAAGTAAACAAAATAAAGCTAAGGGGAGTTAGAATTATGAAAAGAATTTTATCAGCAATATTGATTTTTGCAATGGCGTCTGTGCTTTTCACAGCGTGCGGCAAGAAGGAAGCCGCAGGGGATTCCGATTTTGAATACATCAAAAGCAACGGAAAGCTTGTTGTCGGAGTTACGGAGTATGAGCCGATGGACTATCAGGACGAAAGCGGTAAGTGGGTTGGCTTTGATGCCGAGTTTGCCGAGGCCGTTGCAGAGCTTATGGGTGTTAAGGCAGAGTTTGTTGTTATTGACTGGGACAATAAATTTCTTGAGCTTGACTCAAAATCAATTGACTGTATTTGGAATGGTATGACAATCACAGACGAGGTTAATCTCAACACAGCTTGCTCAGAACCGTATGCGAAAAACGAGCAGGTCGTTGTTATGAGCAAGGACGAGGTTTCAAAGTATGCAGATGCCGATTCGATGAAAGAACTCACATTTGCTGTTGAATCAGGCTCGGCAGCAGAAGGTGCGGCAGAAGATCTCGGGTTCAAGTGCACGGCTGTCAAAGCACAGTCAGACGCTCTCATGGAGGTTAAATCCGGAAGTGCGGACGCATGTATTATTGACATCACGATGGCAGATTCAATGACGGGCGAGGGAACAAGCTATGCAGACCTTGCAAAGGGCATTTCGCTGACAAAAGAGGAATACGGTATCGGCTTCAGAAAAGGCTCGGATATGCAGACTAAAATTAACGAATATATCAAGACGCTTAAAGATAACGGAAAACTTGATGAGCTTTCGGAAAAATACGGTGTTGCGCTCGCAGACTGATTTACAAAACATAAACTAATATCGGATTTCAGACAGAAAGGCACAGCCTTTCTGTCTGAAATCTGTTACTGAAAGGTTTTAACAGGTGCATAATATGGATTGGTTTCAGAATATTATTTCAAGCTTTGAGGCGTTTTTACAGCTGCTTCCGAGTGTCACAGCGTCTTTGATGGAAGGCTTCCGTGCAACATTAAGGCTTTTTTTTCTAACGCTTTTGTTTTCGCTTCCGCTCGGGCTTGTCATCAGCTTTGGCTCAATGAGCCGCTTTCGTCCTCTCAAATGGATTATCAGAACCTTTGTGTGGATAATCCGCGGAACACCGCTTATGCTGCAGCTTATAATTATATACTACGGACCGGGACTGATTTTCAATCTGCCTCTGCTTGACAGGTTTCTTGCGGCACTGGTTGCGTTTGTGATTAATTATGCCTGCTATTTCTCGGAGATATACCGCGGCGGAATTGAATCAATCAGCCGCGGTCAGCACGAGGCGGGACAGGTTCTCGGAATGACAAAAACACAGGTCTTTTTTAGGGTTGTTCTCTTGCAGGTCATAAAACGGATTGTTCCGCCAATGAGCAATGAAATAATAACACTTGTGAAGGACACCTCGCTTGCGAGAATTATTGCTGTATACGAAATCATATGGAGCGCGGAACGCTTTATAAAGCTGAAAGGGCTGATTTGGCCGCTGTTCTACACAGGAGCTTTTTATCTTGTGTTCTCGGGTGTTCTGACGCTGCTTTTTGGATATTTGGAAAGAAAAATGAGTTATTTCAGGAGTTAATTATATGCCGATATTAGAGATTAAAAACATTGCCAAGAGCTTTGGCAAAACAAAGGTATTGAAAAATATTGATTTTTCGCTTGAAGAAGGTGAGGTTGTCTCTGTCATTGGTTCATCGGGCAGCGGAAAAACAACACTGCTCAGATGTGTAAACTTTTTGGAAAGTGCCGACAGCGGTCAGATTATTGTTGACGGAAAGACGGTTTTTGACGGGACGAGCTCAAAAAAACTGAGTTCAGCGGAGCTGCGGCAGAATCAGCTGAATTTCGGAATGGTGTTTCAATCGTTTAATCTTTTTCCGCAATACAGCGCGTTTGAAAACGTCACGCTTGCGCCCAAGCTTTTGGCAAGGGAACGGGCGGACTTCAAGCATAACAGAAAACAGATTTTCGGGGAAATTGACGAACATGCAAAAGCACTGCTTGAACGCATGGGTCTTGGAGACAGAATGAACAACTATCCGTGCGAGCTTTCGGGCGGTCAGCAGCAGCGCGTTTCAATTGCGCGTGCACTCGCTCTCAATCCCAAAGTGCTGTTTTTTGACGAGCCGACATCCGCACTTGATCCGGAACTCACAGGCGAGATACTGAAGGTTATAAAGGATCTTGCGGCACAGCATATGACAATGGTGATTGTTACGCATGAAATTGAATTTGCAAAAAACGTTTCAGACAGAATAATTTTTATGTCAGACGGATATATTGCAGAAGAGGGAACGCCGGAAGAGGTTATAGATAATCCGAAAAACGAGCGCACACAAGCTTTTTTGAGCGGATTTAAAAGATAGGAAGGAGAGACTTGTCATGAAGTTCGGTTCCGAAAATGAAACAGACTATTTTTGCAGAGCAATTCTGGCCCTTGAAACCGTTGATGAATGCAAGGCGTTTCTGGAAGATGTCTGCACAATCAAGGAAATTGATTCAATTGCACAGCGGCTCACTGTTGCGCGTCTTTTGCGCGGCGGAAAAACCTTCAATGAAATTGTTGAATGCACCGGTGCTTCAACTGCAACCATTTCAAGAGTAAATAAATGCCTGACATACGGTACGGGTTATAAAAGTATTCTTGACAAGCTTGGCTGAAAATCTAAAAAACAAAGGAGCAAACGCTGAATGTCTGCAAAAATTAAAAGTGTCAAGCTTGGGTCTCTTGCCGAAAGAGCCGGCTTGAAGCCGGGAGATGAGATACTTGAAATAAACGGCAGAACCGTTACGGATTATCTTGATTACATGTATCTTTCCGCAAATGAAAAGGTTAAAATCAGACTGTCTGACAGAACGGTTTCAATCAGCAATGATGACTATGAGCCTCTGGGAATTGAATTTGAAACACTGCTGATTGACAAGCCGAAATCGTGTCTCAATAAATGTATTTTCTGTTTTATTGACCAGCTTCCGCCGAATATGCGTGAAAGCTGTTACTTTAAAGACGATGACTATCGGCTGTCTTTTCTTCAGGGAAACTATGTCACATTGACAAACATGAAGGATTCGGACATTGACCGCATTATTGAATACAATCTTCCGCGCATAAATGTCTCGGTTCACACAACCAACCCCGAGCTGCGGAGAAAAATGCTTTCAAATAAAAATGCCGGGAAGATTATGGAACAGATAAAGCGGTTTGCCGACGGCGGAATGACCATAAACTGTCAGATTGTTCTGTGCAGACACTATAACGACGGTGAAGAGCTTGAACGCACAATACGCGATCTTTCAGAGTTCGGAGAATGCATTGAAAGTCTGTCAATTGTACCTGTCGGAATTTCGGATTTTCGCGGACGGCTGACGGAACTTGAACCCTTTGACAAAGAAAGCTCGGCGGAAGTGATCGAGCAGGTCTCAAAGTGGCAGAAGCATTTCAGGGGGGCTCTCGGAATTAACTTTGTGTATCTCGCCGATGAATTTTACATTATGGCGGAATCCGACATTCCGCCGCAGGAGGAATATGACGGTTTTCCTCAGATTGAAAACGGTGTCGGACTTTGCGCTTCCCTGGAAGATGAATTTTCTGCGGCTTTGGATTTGTGCGAAAACAAAAAGGTGAAAACAAAAAAATCAATCGCAACAGGAGTTCTGGCATATGACTTCATTTGCGGACTTGTCGGACGCCTGAACTGTGATTTGTTGAATGTGTATAAAATACAAAATAACTTTTTCGGAAAAAAAATAACTGTAAGCGGACTCGTCACGGCAGGGGACATAATCAATCAGCTCAAAGAACATGAGCTTGGAGAACAGCTGCTCATACCAAAATCAATGCTGCGGCATGACGAAAATGTTTTCCTTGATGACCTGACGGTTGAAGATGTCGAACGTGCACTCAATGTGGAGGTCATTCCTGTTGAAAATGACGGTTTTGAGCTTTTGGATATGCTTCTGAAATAATTTTGAAAGAACTAAAAGGAGGAATCACTATGAAAATTATAACTGTCAGCCGTGAATTCGGCAGCGGTGGAAGAGAGCTTGGAAAAAGGCTGTCTGACGAGCTCGGTTTTGCATATTACGATAATGAAATAATATCGGAAATTGCGCGGAGAACCGAGCTTGACGAAAACTACATTCGCAGCATAACCGAAAAAGGTATACAGGGCTTTGCGTGTCATTTTGGAAGAAGCTTTGGGTTTTCCTATGACCACACCGCAGTGGATATTTTGGTTGCTCAGAACAGGGTCATCAAGGAGCTTGCGGAAAAAGGCGACTGTGTTATTGTCGGAAGAGGTGCTGATGTCATTTTGAAGGATAAAAATCCGCTGAAGCTTTTTGTCTTTGCCGATACGGAACACAAGCTGGAACGCTGCCGAAAAAGAGAATCGGCAAAAGATATGCTTTCAGACAAGGAAATGCTGAAAAAGTTTAAGGAGATTGACGGCAACAGACGGAAAATGTATGAACTGCTCTATTCAATCTGCTGGGGTGAATGCCATGAATACAGTCTTTGTGTCAACACAAGCGGAGTTGAAATTAAAACACTTGTTCCGACAATTGCGGAATATGCGAAGGGATGGTTTGAGAATAAAAAATGAAGATAAGCTTGAATGACCATTTTGATTATCGACGGCTTTTGCGCTTCGTCGCACCGCCGATTTTTATGATGATATTCACTTCAATATACGGTGTGGTCGATGGATTGTTTGTTTCAAATTTTGTCGGAAAAACACCTTTCGCCGCAGTCAATTTCATCATGCCTTTCCTGATGATTCTGGGTGCTGTGGGATTTATGATCGGAACGGGCGGAACTGCGATTGTTTCAAAAACGCTGGGCGAAGGAAATCCGCAAAAGGCAAACAGCTATTTTTCTTTTCTCGTCTATGTGACCCTAATCAGCGGTGCGGTGATTGCGGTTGTCGGCGAGATTGCTTTGCCTTCAGTGACCGAGTGGCTCGGTGCAAGCCCGGAAATGTTTGACAGCTGCATAATTTACGGCAGAATTATCATGACCGCAATTCCTGCATTTATGGCTCAGAACCTGTTTCAGGCATTTTTCACAGCGGCTGAAAAACCGATGCTCGGTTTCACCGTAACCTTGATTGCGGGCTGCACCAATATTGTGCTTGACGCAGTTTTTGTTGCGGTGTTAAAATGGGGTGTTGCCGGTGCCGCAGCCGCGACCTGTATCAGTCAGGTTGTCGGTGCTGTCATTCCGCTCATATATTTTGCGAGACCGAACAAAAGCCTGCTTCGTCTCGGAAAAGGTGAGTTTAACGGAAAAGTTCTTCTGAAAACATGCACAAACGGTTCTTCCGAATTTGTGAGCAACATTTCAGGCTCTGTTGTGAGCATGGTTTTTAACGGACAGCTAATGCGGCTTGCAGGTGAGAATGGCGTGTCGGCATACGGAGTTCTGATGTATGTATGCTTTATATATATTTCGATTTTTATTGGATATTCAATCGGAACAGCACCGATTATCGGATATAATTACGGCGCACAAAACCATGATGAGCTTAAAAACATATTCCGAAAAAGCATGATGGTTATGGGAGTGAGCGGCGTAATTATGACACTGGCGGCAATTGTGCTTGCAAAGCCCATTTCACAGCTGTTTGTCGGTTATGACCCCGAGCTTTGCAGCATGACGGTTAAAGCTTTTTATCTGTTCTCGCTGTCATTCATTTTTTCGGGTTTTGCCATATTCGGTTCGTCAATGTTCACAGCACTCAACAACGGCGGAATTTCCGCGGCAATTTCTTTTTTGCGAACACTGGTATTTCAGATTGCGGCAGTTTTAATATTGCCGATTTTTCTCGAAATAAACGGAATCTGGCTTTCAATGCTTGCGGCAGAAATTTTCGCAACGCTTGTGACGGCAATTTTCTGTATCGCAAAAAGAAAAGTATACCATTATATGTAGAAAAAACTTTTCTGCAAAATAAAAAAACCCTCGTGAAATCCTGTTTTGAAGATTTCACGAGGGTTTTTGAGTGTTTTTATGCAAAATTCTTTGCCGCAAATGCCGCGCCGATTATTCCTGCATCATTAAACAGCGTTGCGGTTTGTATGTCAACACGTTTAAAAAGCTTGTTATAGTCATATTTTTTTACGTACTCACGGACGGGGTCGAGAAGATAGTCGCCCTCACGGCTTATACCGCCGCTCACAACAACCTTGTCGGGCTGGAATATGTTTACAACACTCACAAGACCGTCTGCAACATATTCGATGTATTTTTCAACAACTTCACGACCGGCAGGATCGCCTTTTTTTGCAGCGTCAAATGCTGTTCTGCCGCTGACTGAGCCATGGTCTTCCGCAAGCTTATGCATGAGACTCTCGGGGTGCTTTGCCATTGCCGCTTTTGTCTGATTTATGAGTGCAGTGACAGACGCATATGCCTCCCAGCAGCCCTTTTTTCCGCAGCTGCACGGAACGCCGTTGTGTACAAGCGTGAAGTGACCGAGCTCACCGCCTGCTCCGTTTGAGCCTTTGAAAATGTTTTTATTTATGATAATGCCGCCGCCGACACCCGTTCCGAGTGTTATTGCAACAAACACATCTGAATTGTCACCGTTTGCAATATACTCACCGTATGCTGCCGCATTAGCGTCATTTTCAAGAATTACAGGAATGTTATAATACTTCTGAAATTCCTCACGAAGCGGAGCGTCGTTAAAAGCAAGGTTGTTTGCATATGCAACAGAGCCCTTCTCATAATCTATTGAACCGGGGCTGCCGATTCCGACCGCTTTAATATCCTTCATGGTCAGACCGGCTTTTGAAACAAGCTTTTCCGAAACCTTAACCATGTCCTTCACAATTTCCTTATAGCTTCTCGGGGAAAGAGTGGGAGTTGAATCCTGTTCAACAATTTTTCCCGAATCATTCACCAATCCGACGGCAATGTTTGTTCCGCCCAAGTCGATGCCGATATACATTGTGTACCACCTCATTAACATTTAATATATTTACTATTATATAATATTTTGCATTGTTTGTAAATAGAAATTTAAAATATATTTAAACAGTCACCGCCTTATATATTTGTTTTTTACTGTTGACAAAGCTTTTTTGATTTGATAACATTATTTATATAATTACAGGAAATTTGAGGTAGTGCAAAGATGTTTGAAAACGGTCATTTTATAAAACCGAATGCTGAATTTAAGCAAAACTATTCCGGACAAAACTATGCCCCGATGTTCAGAAGGAAATTTCATATTGAGAAAAAGGGCAGGGCGACGCTTTCGGTGTGTGGCTTGGGAATTGCATATTACTTTTTGAACGGTAAACCGATTTCCGAAGACTTGTTCACAGCCCCCGTGAGCGATTATAATAAAATTCTTTGGTATAACAAATATGATGTGACGGACATGCTCGCAGAAGGCACAAATATATTTTCCGTAATATGCGGAAACGGGTGGTATAACGAAGACTTTAAAACCGTATGGAATTTTAATGAGGCAGAATGGCGCGATGTTCCGAAATTTATATTACAGCTTGACATTGACGGAGAAACTGTTTTAAAAAGTGATTCGGAATGGAATTGCACTGTTGACGGTCCGGTTGTCTATAACAACCTGCGAAACGGAGAGATTTTTGATTTTAACCGCTATGACAAGCACTGGAAAGCTGCGGACTATGATGATTCCGCATGGGACGGAGCCGAAATTGACCAAACGCCTCCACGAGGAAGGTTTGTTGAATGTCTTTGCGAGCCAATCAGAGAAATTGCGGCATATGCGGCAAAAAAGTCAGTCCGCACCGCAGACAACGCCTTTGTTTTTGATATTGGTAAAAACATATCCGGATATGTCCGTGTGAAAACTCAATGCGAGAAAGGCAGACACTTGATTTTCAGATATGCGGAAGATGTTGATTCGGAGGGTAAAATCAGTCTGAACGGTATGCAGAGATATACCACGGAAGGACGGTTCATGACTGACGAAATAATCTGCTCGGGAGAATTGATTGAATGGTCTCCAAGGTTTGCCTACCATGGCTTCAGATATATTGAAGTCTCGGGAATACTTTCCGCCGATGAGGTTGAAATATGGGGCGTTGAGGTTCATCAGGATATAATGAGAAGAACGGATTTTGAATGTTCAAATGAATTTTTAAACAAATTGTTTAATGCGGGGATTAACTCATCATTGTCAAATATGTTCTATTCAATCACCGATTGCCCGACACGCGAGAAGCTTGGCTGGACAAACGACGCGCAAGCGTCCGCGGAGCAAATGCTGACAAACTTCAGAAGTGAAAAGCTTTTTTCAAAGTGGCTTGAGGACATAAAGGCGGCAATGCGTGATGACGGGGCGCTTCCGGGGATTATTCCGACCGCGGGGTGGGGCTTTGATTTTGGGAACGGTCCTGTCTCTGACGGAATACTGTTTGAGCTGCCCTACAGAATATTTCTTCATACAGGCAACGAAAAGCCATTGACCGATTGCATTGATTGGTTTGAAAAATACATAAAATATCTGCAAACAAAAAAGAATGATGAAGGATTAATTGAATTTGGTCTCGACGACTGGGAAAATCCGACTCAGAATCACATTGTTCCCGCTGCATACATCAATGCTTTTTTTGAGTACAAGTTTTATAAAATATACGCTCTTGCATTAAAGCTGGCAGGCAGGAATGAAAAAGAGATTGAGGCGAAAGCTGAGGAGCAAAAGAGTTTTATAATTAAAAGCTTCACCGCAGCGTCGGGCGAATGTGTATATAACAAACAAACTGCGGTTGCCATGATGATTTATTACGGCACATACGGTGATATTACACCTTTGAAAAAACAGCTTATGCGTCTCATTGAGGCAAATGATTTCCGGCATGAATGCGGCATGGTCGGAATGCGCAGGCTTTTGCACGCTTTGAATATATGCGGTTTAGAGGAGTATGCCTACAGGGGTTTGTGCAAAAAAGGCGGGAATACATATGCCGAGTGGATTGATTCGGGTTCTTCAACGCTGTGGGAGTTCTGGCACCATGAGAAGGATAATCTTGAATCTAAAAATCATCATATGTATTCGGATTTTATGTCATGGATAATAAAGACGGTGTGCGGAATATGCATTGACAAAAACGCACCGGGAGAATTAAGATTTAACATAAATCCATATTTCTTCAAGGAATTGGAATATGCAAAATGCAAATATGAGACAGACTGCGGCTTGATTTGCACGGAATGGAAAAGGGAAAACAGAGGTAAAATCATGCTGAAGATTCATGTTGATGAAGGCGTGACGGCTTTTTACGGAAAAAGCCGTCTTCAAAGCGGTGAAAGCATGTTTATAATCGAAAATAATCTTTAAAAAGGAGTGCAGAAAAATGAAAACAATCAAGGAAAAACAGTTGCTGGTGGGCGCGGATTTTGCAGGCTATCCTCTGAAAGAGGCGGTTTGTGAGCATTTGAGAAAAAAGGGCTGGACAATCACGGACGTCGGAGTCAGGGCGGATTCCGACCCCGATGACACCGATTTGATGTTTCACAGAGTCGGACTCAGAGTCGGCTCAATGATTGCGGAGGGCGAGTTTGAGCGCGCGCTGATATTCTGCGGCACGGGAATGGGCATACATATTGCGGCAAACAAATGCCCCCATGTTCATGCAGGTGTTGTCGAAAGCGTGCCTGCGGCTCTCCGCGCAATTACGGGAAACGGAGTGAATGTTCTTGCAATGGGTGCATTTTATGTTGCACCGCAGATGGGCTGCGACATTGCGGACGCATATCTGAATGCGGAGCTTGGGTCAGGCTATGAATGGTGGCATAATTTTTATGAGTTCCATAAGCTTGCAATTGATGAGCTTGAAGCGTTTGACTATGAGGAATATAAAAAGAACGGCTTTAAGGTGAACAAGCTCGGGGACTTTCCGCTGACGCTTGAAACCAAGCCCGACAGCATATAACCGCGCAGGAAGGGAGTACATTTACGGTGACAGAATGGAACGGGTTTGAAAGACTTGATTTTGAATTTAAAGGGCGCAAAGCAATTGTGATATTTTCCAAAAAGCCAAACACTGAACGAAACTGGCTTCTCAAAACGGAATATTTTGATGCGTTTCCGTCACTTGAAATTGAAATGGTAAATCGCGGCTGGCATTTGGCGTATATCGAAAACAAACACAGGTGGTGCTGTGATGAAGATTTGATTCTCAAAAAAGAGTTTTTTGATTTTTTGACAGAAAAATATAAGCTATACAAAAAAATGATTCCGGTCGGAATGAGCTGCGGCGGAATGTTTGCGGTTAAATATGCAGCATTATTTCCCGAAACGGTTTCATGTCTATATCTTGATGCACCTGTTATGAACCTTCTGTCCTGTCCGGCAGATTTGGGTGCGGCTCACGGCGGAATGTATGATGAATTTGTTTCGGCAACGGGAATGAGCATGTCTGAACTCATTTGCTTCAGAGAACACCCGATTGACAAGCTCAGCCTGCTTGGAAACAGCAAAATCCCGGTTGTCATGGTATACGGAAAAAAGGACGATATTGTTCCTTATGAGGAGAACGGAGCCATACTTGAAAAATATTATCGTACACATAACCTTCCGCTGGAAACAATCGGCAAGGACAACTGCGGACATCACCCTCACGGCACGGAAAATCCGAAAGAGCTTGCCGATTTGATTGAAAAATATAAAGACTGAGGAGAATTTCGTTTTATGAATGCTGATTGCTTTGCCTTAAGGTTTAATCTGCATAAGTGCGGTTATTCCGTTCCCGAGAATGCAGGTGTTTTTTCAAAAATGTATGAAGTGGACGAAGCGTTTTTGAAAAACTGTCTTGAAAACTATGAGATAGTAAACAAAAAAAGTGCCGTTGGAATTATCGGTGAGACGAATTTTTCAAAATATGGCGGTGAAATAAAAGGAAAAAAGATACTTTTTCTCGGCGATTCAATCACCTCGGAGCGTATGAGCTACGGAAAAATACTTGAAAAGGTATTGGACTGCTGCGTGACAGACGGTGCAATTTCATTGTCGCGGACAATTGATTTAATTACCGTACTGGACAGGCAGCTTTATGATAACAAGCCCGACATTGTGTCTGTTATGATCGGAACAAATGACTCAACCTTTTCGGACAAGGAAAAGAGGTGCAGTTTTACCTCGGCGGCGGAATATGAAAGAAACATAAATATTATAATTGATAAAATCAGGAAAACGGGCGCGGAGATAATTCTGAACTCAATACCCGAGGCAAACTATGATAAATTCAATGAAATAAATGAATTTTGGAGTGTCAGCAGGGAAAACAACGTTATATTCAATTCCATACTTCAAAAAGCTGCACAAAGAAACAGCCTGATTTATAATGATTTCAGAGATGAAATGCGCAAGCATAATATATCATTGCTGTTTGAACCTGACGCCATTCACCCTTCGCCGTATGCACACAGGATAATTGCCCGTGAGGTATTGAAAAAGCTGATATATCTTCACACAAAATCGGACATTTGATGAATACTCCAAAAAAAAATGCAAAATCGGCTGTTTTGTTGTAATTTTATACATATTTAAAAAATGGGTTTTGACTTTAGCTTCGGTTTGTTATATACTGAATATGATAAACTACATTAGGAGTGATAATATGGCAGAGTTACGATATAATCCGCTTTTGAATGACTGGATTATGATTGCATCACACAGACAGAACAGACCTCAAATGCCGAAAAACTGGTGTCCGTTTTGCCCCGGTTCGGGAAAAGTGCCGGACAGCTACACCGTTTTTAAGTATGACAACGATTTCCCGGCATTATCACAAAATCCGCCGCAGCCCGATGATGTTGCAACCGAGTTTTTCAAGGTTAAGCCTTCATACGGAAAATGCGAGGTTGTGCTTTATTCTCCCGAACACACAACGACTCTTCCGCAGCTTTCGGTCGGACATATTGAAAAGCTTGTTGAGCTTTGGCAGGAACGCTTTTCGGAGCTTTCAAAGGACGAGAAAATAAAATATATCTTTATGTTTGAGAACAAGGGTGAGCCGGTCGGTGTTACAATGCCGCACCCTCACGGTCAGATATACGGCTATTCCGTTTTACCGAAACGAATTGATGAGGAGCTTTCAAACAGCAAAAAGTATCTTGACAAGACAGGAAGCTGCCTGATTTGCGACCTTCTTAAAAACGAAAAGTCAGAAAACCGCCGTGTCATATGCGAGAATGATGATTTTGCCGTGATTTTGCCGTTCTTTGCGGATTATCCGTATGGAATATACATTATTTCAAAGAAACACAGGCAGAACATAACCGAGTTTGACAAGACAGAGGCACACAATTTTGCCGAAATATTAAAAATGGCAACTGGCGCATTGGATTCACTTTTTGACATGTCATTTCCCTACATGATGTGCATGTATCAGAATCCTGTCAACAGCGGTGACTATTCGGCATTTAATCATTTTCATGTTAAATTCTATCCGCCGATGAGAAGCGGTGACAAGCAGAAATTCAATGCGTCAAGCGAAACAGGTGCATGGGCATGC
>CAKSIW010000065.1 GCA_934463175.1 uncultured Clostridia bacterium
GTCCTTTGCATTGTCTGCATTTTCGTCAATGCGGTATTCGGAGAACTTTTCTCCGACAAAGGCTTTTGCAACCTCGTCGGCAAGCCGCGCCGCAGCTGCCTCATTCAGCTTTGCGTTCTTGTTGATTTCCTCGCTTCTCCAGCAGTTTGTCATTTCGCCTGTCTTTGCATTGACGGTGAAGCTGAGCCAGTTGTGGCGGTTTTCACCGTCTGCCGCAAAATTAATCTGTGCAAAATAGTCGCCGCTGTCACGGTCGCCTGTCAGTCTGTAGCTTTCAAGCTTATAATCGGAAGAAACACTGATATATTTATTGCTTTTCACAAGTCTGATCAGTTCGTCCTTTGACATCAGCCCGTTCACCGCTTCAATCTCGGTTGCTTCAACAGGGGTGAGCGCAGCATTCTTCTGAGCACTGCCCGCACCGCCGGAGTTGTCGGCTGCCTCTCCGCGGTCAAACATTGTGTGCATACTGCTTGGAACGCGTATTTCTTCAATGGCGTTGGTGTTTGCGTTTATATACTGATTCGGCTTGACATTCGGGACATAAACGGGAATAAAGCTTGATTTGCCGTTGTCGTCATATATTTTGCGGTAGGTCAGTGTCAGACCTATGTTCTCCATAAAACCCTTCTGAGCCTCATCGGGGCTGACAGCATTTTCAATTGAGTCAAGCTCGGGTGCTTCGGTGTAGCTGAGGCTGAAGCTGCTCAGTCTGTCCTTATTTGCGTCATACCGCACATAGCCGCTGTCACCGCTGACAGGGATTCCGTTTTCAATGTGCTTGATATTGAAGCTGTAGTCATTGCTGTAAAGGCTTTCAACATTGCTGTGTTTTTCAAGCACAAGCTTGTCTGAAATGCCGGGGTTCAGAGCGTTGACGTGCGATTCGGCTTTTTTCAGTGCTTCGTCCGAGGAAAGCTTGCTGAGACCGACTCTGCCGTCTTCATCGTCGCCGTTGTCATATACATATAAGTTCAGAATGATTCCGCTGTCACTCGCCGAAACACTCATTGAGCTGTAGTCATCGGGCTTTGATGTGCTCCAGTCGAACTCGTAGCGCACCTTTCCGTCATATTCCGACTGCGAGCTGTCAAAGCGGTCATATTTGTCGGTTGAGCCGATTCGCTCCTTGACCGAGCGCAGAATCTGTTCGGCTTTGGAATTGCTTGCGCCGAAGGCTGCGATGTTTGGCAGAAGCATGGCTGCCGAAACTGCGATTGATAGAATTTTTTTCATTTTAAAACCTCCCTTGATTATTGCATAAAATTTCCTTTCATATGTAATACCTCCGAGAAAGCCGAAAGGTTGCACTGAAAATAAAATATTTTCATTTTCAGTATACATTATTTATAAAAAATATTCAACAGACTTTTTAATATTCAGTATATAAATTTTTAAAATGGAAAAAAATATTTATATATCCAAATTTTATTTTGGAAAAGACTTGAAAACCGTTTGAATTTGTTATATAATAAAAGAATGGGTTTGTTTAATTTCCCCAAAATGAGATAATATTCAGATTTTAATCTGTTATTATAAATAAGAACGGTTTATATTTTTATTAATTTCAGTGAACGTAAAAATTTAGAAATGGAGGATATTTTGTGCAAAAAAGTAAAAAAATTAAAATAATACCGTTAGGAGGGTTGCATGAGATTGGAAAGAACATGACCGTTTTTGAATACGGAAGCGATCTTATAATTCTGGACTGCGGTCTTGCCTTCCCCGACGACGAGATGCTCGGGGTTGATATGGTTATACCTGATATAACATATTTGCAGAAGCATAAGAACCGTATACGCGGAATTGTTCTCACTCACGGTCATGAGGATCATATTGGTGCAATTCCTTATGTTTTAAAGGAATTTAACGTGCCTGTTTTCGGAACAAAGCTCACGCTCGGAATTTTGAAAAATAAGCTGACGGAGCATGGCATTTTAAATTCAACAAAGCTGAATGTCATCAATCCTGGCGAGACGTTTTCGCTCGGTGACTTCAAAATTGAGTTCATACGCTCAAATCACAGCATTGCAGACGCTGTTGCTGTTGCACTTCACACGCCTGCGGGTGTCATTCTGCATACGGGTGACTTCAAGATTGACCCGACGCCGATTGACGGCGAGATGATTGATCTCGGAAGAATCGGCGAGCTTGGAAAGCAGGGGATTCTTCTTCTGATGTCGGACAGCACAAACGCGGAGCGCCGCGGATATACCATGAGCGAGCGCACGGTCGGAAACACCTTTGACAATATTTTTGAGAACTGCACAAAGCGTATTTTTGTCGCAACCTTTGCATCCAACATACATAGGGTGCAGCAGATTATCAATGCGGCGGTGAAATACGGCAGAAAGGTTGCGGTTTCGGGAAGAAGCATGGTTAATGTCCTGAATGCGGCAATCGAACTCGGATATATGAAAATCCCGAAAAACACGCTGATTGACCTTGATGAAATCGGAAGATACTCAAAAGAGCAGCTTGTTATTGTCACAACGGGAAGTCAGGGAGAGCCGATGTCTGCGCTTTCCAGAATGGCATATTCCGGTCACAAAAAGGTGAACATTGAAGCAGATGATCTGGTTATTATTTCGGCAAGCCCGATTCCGGGAAACGAAAAAACCATTTCAAACGTAATTAATGAGCTTTTGAAGCACGGAGCGGAGGTCATATACGAGTCTCTGGCGGAGGTTCACGTTTCGGGACATGCGTGTCAGGAGGAGCTGAAAATCATTCTTGCGCTTGCAAAGCCGAAATATTTCATGCCTGTTCACGGTGAATATAAGCATTTGAGCCGACACAGAAGCCTTGCGCTTCAAATGGGAATCAGCCCGAAAAATATCTTTATGATGGAAAACGGAAAGGTTCTCGAGGTGACAAAGACAAGCGGAAAAATCACAGGCGTTGTTCCGTCGGGCAGGGTTCTGGTTGACGGGCTGGGCGTCGGAGATGTCGGGAACATTGTTCTCCGCGACCGCAAGCATTTGGCTCAGGACGGCTTGATTGTTGTTGTTCTCACGATGGATCATGCAAGCAAGACCGTTGTTGCGGGTCCCGATATAATTTCGCGCGGATTCGTTTATGTCCGCGAGGCAGAGGATCTGATGGAAAGTATGCGCGAGAAGGCGGCGGATATTGTTGATAACTGCCTTGATAACAATGCAATTGACTGGGCAAGCCTGAAATCTCATCTTAAAAATGAGCTTGGGGGTTATATATTCTCAAAGACAAAGAGAAAGCCCATGATTTTGCCGGTAATTATGGATATATAAAAAAGAATAACCGTTCTTAAAAAGGGAATGTAAAAAACTTCGGAACACAGAAAAAGGAGAAAAAATCACAGCATACAGGAAACACAAGTGCAGGGTTTTTCATAAAGCTATTCCTTTTCCTGCTGTCGGCAGGCTTTGCCTCACGGCGCGCCTGTTCGGGCAAACGGAATTCGAACAGGCATTGCACGGCGATTGAGGCTTTGCAAGCTTTCAGCTTGTCGGAGCTGAAAGACATCGGCTTGACGAGTCCAAAGCTGAAAGACATCGGCTTGACGAGTCCAAAGCTGAAAGGCGTCAGCTCGACGATTCCAAAGCTTTTTCCCATTCCGTTGAGAAACAAAGGCTGTTTAAAAGGTCAATTGACCTTTTAAACAGCCTCTTTTGATGTCTCGGAGCAACGGTGCAGAATGAACAAATTGAGCCAAAGCAATGGCTCATTTGATAATTTCGCCCCGTCTGCCATTTTGTTCAGTGCGATTTATGACTCATCTGATCATTCCGCCCCGTCTGCCATTTTGTTCAGTGCGATTTATGGCTCATCTGATCATTTCGTCCTGTCTGCCCTTTGTCTGATGTGATTTTATGACTCCCTCAATCTCATCAATGCTGCTTGCGGACATGTCACCGTTCACGGTGTTCTTAACGGCTGAAAGAGCATTTCCGATTTCAAGCGCACGGCGTATATCGGAGTGCTTAATCAGTCCGTACATAACACCTGCAAGATATGCGTCGCCGCTGCCGATTCGGTCAATGACTTCAATGCTGTTATACGGTTCTTCCTCATAAAACTCGCCGTTAAAGAAAATTTTTGATGAGAAGTTGTGCTTTGTCGGGCTGACAACCTCGCGCCGGGTTGTTGCAATCATTCGGCAGCCATAGTCACGGCTGTAGCCGCGCATGATTTCCTCAAGAGTGCCTGTGCGGCGCAGCATACGGCGTGAGGTTTCCTCGGAAACGAAAAGCAAATCAACATACGGAAAAATTGCTTCAATCACCTCGCGTGCCTCGTCCTCGCTCCACAGAGCGGCGCGGTAGTTCACGTCAAACGATATTGCCGCACCAGCCGCCTTGAAACGCTTTATCATTTCAACGGCGGTTTTTCTGAGCGTCTCGGACACCGCCAAAGTGATGCTGCTGACGTGAAAAATTTTGGTTTTAGAATATATGTCATCGGGAATTTCATCAAGCGTCAGCGAGCAAACGGAGGAGTTTGCCCTGTCATATATGACGGAGGACTTTCTCGGATATGCTCCGCTCTCATAGTAGTAAATCCCCAGCCTTTTTGAGGGCGAGTCGTCATATACTATGTAATCGTCGCTGACATTTCCGTAGCGGATTTTGTTTCTCATGAAGTGACCGAGCTTGTTTGAAGGCAGCTTTGTCACCAGTGCCGAACGGACGCCGAGCATTGCCGCACCAGACACCACATTCAGCTCCGAGCCTGCGGCGTTTTTATCAAAGGTTTCGCTCTGTGAAATTTTTTCCTTGTTCGGTGCGGAAAGTCTGAGCATGACCTCTCCGAGTCCGATTATGTCAAATTCGGTATCTTTTTTCAAAAAATCCATAAATATCGCCTCCGAATGTATTTTTACATTTTAAGTTTAACACAGAACATGGAAATAGTCAACAAAAAAAGAGCCGCAGATGTCTGCGGCTCCGAAAGGAATTTATTCAATTATCCTGCCGTCGGTTGAAATTGTGACAACCTGCCACGGAATGAACTTGCCCGAACGTCTGAGAGCCTCGCGTGCGGCGTTTTCAATTCCTCCGCAGCACGGAACCTCCATGCGGACAACAGTCAGGCTTTTAATATCGTTACTTGATATGATGTCACAAAGCTTGTCGGTGTAGTCGGTGTCATCAAGCTTGGGGCAGCCGATGACCGTTATATGATTTCTGATGAATCTGCGGTGAAAATCACCGTAGGCATATGCAGTGCAGTCTGCCGCAACAAGCAGGTTTGCACCTTGAAAATACGGCGCATTTGCAGGAACAAGCTTAATCTGAACGGGCCACTGCGCCAGAAAGCTCTCGGACGGTGCTGCATTGCGTTGGGTGTCATTCTCGGCACTGCCGCGGACAATTGCACGGCTTTGGCTTCCGGGACAGCCGCACGGAAGAGATTTTGCTGCTTTGTTTGCAAGAACTGCCGTTTCGTCATATTCAAGAGCCTCGCGCTCTTCAAAGGAAATGGCATCTGTCGGACAGACGGGCAGACAGTCTCCGAGTCCGTCGCAATAGTCATCACGGAGCAGCTTTGCCTTGCCGTTCACCATACCTATTGCGCCTTCGTGACATGCTTCGGCACACAGACCGCAGCCAATGCATTTTTCTTCGTCTATTTTAATTATTTGTCTTTTCATTAAAATCACCTCAAAATTTTTTTGTTAATCACATTTTAATACAGAGCATAAATAATTTCCGTTGTTTTAACAACAAAAGGGAAAATCTTTTTTTTTCTGTGAATGTATTGACATATCTTTGTTTTTGTTGTATTATAATTGTAACGGACAAAAGCAAACTAATGAAAGGGGTCGGGTGATTATGCAGCGTTTTTATACCGAAGACATACCCAAAAGCCCGCGTATTGACGCGCTGAAAGAGGATTTGTTCCGAAAAATGCCTGAAATTGAGGCAGAACGTGCGTCGCTCATCACGGAATCATATAAGGAAACGGAGGGTATGCCGATTATCACGCGCAGAGCCAAGGCGTTCAGGCATATCCTTGAAAATATACCGATTACAATCAGAGATAACGAGCTGATTGTCGGGAGTGCGACGAAATCGCCGAGGAGCTGTCAGGTTTTCCCCGAGTTTTCATATGAATGGCTTGAGTCGGAGTTTGACACGATTGCAGAGCGCAGTGCCGACCCGTTTTACATATCGGACGAGACAAAAAAGAAGCTGGGAGAGGCATATAAATATTGGAAAGGCAAGACAACAAGCGAGCTTGCGGCGGCATATATGCGCCCCGAGACAAGGGCTGCGATTGAGCATAATATATTCACCCCCGGCAATTATTTTTATAACGGAGTCGGACATGTCACCGTTGACTATGGCGAGATTCTGGCAATCGGCTTTGAAGGAATTGTCAGAAAGGCGGAGGAGGCTCTTGCGGCTCTTGATGTTCATGACGGCGGATTCTGTTCAAAGAGGGCTTTTCTTGAAGCGGTTGCGGAAAGCTTCAATGCGGCAATTGCATATGCGGAGAGATATTCTGAGCTTGCACGGAAAATGGCGTCGGAGTGTGCGGACAGCGTGCGCCGTGAGGAACTGCTGAAAATTGCGGATAACTGCGCAAAGGTTCCGCGCAGCGGTGCGGACAGCTTCTATGAGGCGTGCCAGTCGTTTTGGTTTGTGCAAATGCTGATTCAGATGGAGTCGAGCGGTCATTCGATTTCCCCCGGGCGTTTTGATGTATATATGTATCCGTATTTCAAAAAAGATTTGGAAAGCGGAAAAATAACGCGTGAGTTTGCACAGGAACTGATGGACTGTATCTGGATTAAGCTGAATGACCTAAACAAGGCGAGAGACGCGGCTTCATCGGAAGGGTTTGCGGGCTACAGCCTGTTTCAGAACCTCATTGCCGGCGGTCAGGATAAAAACGGCGAGGACACAACAAATGACCTGTCGTTCATGTGCATAAATTCATCAATGCATGTCATGCTTCCTCAGCCGTCACTTTCGGTTCGCGTCTGGAACAAAACACCGCACGAATTTCTGATTAAGGCGGCAAAGCTGACGAGAACGGGAATAGGCTTGCCTGCATACTACAACGACGAGGTCATAATTCCGTCGCTCATCAGCCGCGGACTGACAATGGAAGATGCGCGCGAATATAACATAATCGGCTGTGTTGAGCCTCAGAAGGCAGGAAAAACAGAGGGGTGGCACGATGCGGCGTTCTTCAATATGTGCAGACCGCTGGAGCTTGTTTTTTCAAACGGAGAGGACAAGGGCGAGCTTGTCGGCGTCAGAACGGGCAGTGTGGCGGAAATGAAAAGCTTTGACGAGTTCTACGATGCATATAAGGCGCAGATGAACTATGAAATTTCGCTGCTTGCGGACGCGGACAATTCGATTGACAAGGCACATGCGGAAAGATGTCCGCTGCCCTTCCTTTCGGGTATGGTTGAGGACTGCATAGGCAGAGGAAAGAGTGTTCAGGAGGGCGGTGCGGTTTATAATTTCACGGGTCCTCAGGGCTTTGGAATTGCCAATATGGCAGATGCGCTGTATGCGGTGAAGAAGCTTGTGTTTGATGAAGGAAAATTCACGCTTGAAGAGCTTAAAGAGGCTCTTGATGATAATTTCGGAAGGTCGGAGACTGATTCCGAGGCGGAGCGGCTCACGGTCGGCATTGTCCGCGGACTGAACGAAAAGGGCGTTGAAGTCACCAAGGAGCAGATTGCGGAGCTGTACCGCGGAATCAAATCGGGCGGAGTCAGCGGCGGTGCGTCAAGGTCGGCTGAAATTCTTGAAATGATTGAAGCCGTTCCGAAGTTCGGCAATGATGTCCCCGAGGTTGACGCGTTTGCGCGTGACGTGGCGTATACATACACAAGACCGCTTGAAAAATACAGAAACCCGAGGGGCGGTCAGTTTCAGGCAGGGCTTTATCCCGTTTCGGCAAATGTTCCGCTGGGCGCACAGACGGGAGCGACGCCTGACGGACGCTATGCGCACACTCCCGTTGCAGACGGAGTTTCACCTGCTGCCGGCAGAGATGTTCACGGACCGACGGCAGCGGCAAATTCGGTGTCAAAGCTTGACCACTATATTGCGTCAAACGGAACACTTTTCAATATGAAGTTCCACCCGTCGGCGTTGAAGGGTGCGTCGGGGCTTGAAAGCTTTGTTGCGCTCATCAGAGGATATTTTGACCAGAAGGGAAGCCACATGCAGTTTAATGTTGTCAGCCGTGAGACGCTGATTGACGCGCAGAAGCACCCCGAAAACTATAAAGGTCTTGTTGTCAGGGTTGCGGGCTACAGCGCGCTTTTCACAACGCTTTCAAAATCGCTTCAGGACGACATAATCAACAGAACCGAGCAAAAGGGCTTTTAAGAGGAAAACATATGGAAAAGGAATATTTGCAAAAACGCGGAAGAATATTTGACATTCAGCGGTTTTCGGTGCATGACGGACCCGGCGTGAGAACAATTGTATTTCTGAAGGGCTGCGTTCTCCGCTGCCGCTGGTGCTGCAATCCCGAGTCGCAGAGCTGTGAAATTGAAAGCATGGTTCGGGACGGAAAATGTGAAATTGTGGGACGTGATGTGACGGTTGAGGAGGTCATGGAAACGGTTGAGCGCGACAGAATATACTATCGCCGTTCGGGCGGAGGTATGACACTTTCGGGCGGCGAAAGTCTTGTTCAGGCTGAGTTTGCGGCGGCATTGCTTGAAGCCTGTGCTGAAAGCGGAATAAACACAGCACTGGAATCGACAGGCTGTGCAGGCTTTGAAAAGATTAAGCTGCTGCTTCCGAATCTTGACCTTTATCTCATGGATATAAAGCACTTGAACAGCGCAAAGCATAAGGAATTTACGGGTCAGCCGAACGGGCTTATACTCGAAAATGCGGTTAAAATTGCAGAAAATGCAAAACGGCTGATTATACGGGTTCCCGTCATTCCGACCTTCAACGATACGGTCGGCGAAATTTCGGACATTGCGGAATTTGCGGCACACCTTAACGGTGTTGAGGAGCTTCATCTGCTGCCGTACCACAGGCTTGGCGAGGACAAGTATAAGGCACTCGGACGCGAATACTATATGAAAGGCGCGGAGCTGATTCCCGAAGACCGCATTGAGGAGCTGAAGGAAGCTGTTGAGAAAAAAGGCTTGCGCTGTCTGATTGGAGGCTGAAAAAATGTCGGAAAATTTGAATATGCATGACAAAATGAGAATAATTCAGGAAATTGTTCCGGGACGGCAGATAACGCTTGCGCATATCATCGCAAACCCCGATGAAATTCTCTACAGACAGGTGGGGCTTGAAGCAAAAGCGGCAGGCGCAATCGGGATTGTGACGGTGACACCAGCGGAAACGGCGATAATTCTCGGAGATATTGCGATAAAGGCGGCGGGGGTGAGCATTGGCTTTGCAGACAGGGTCAGCGGCTCATTGCTTGTCACGGGAACAGTTTCCGAGGTTGAAGCCGCACTGACGGCTCTGTCGGACTATGCGGAGCATAAGCTCGGATTTGAGGTCTGCGGCATAACAAAAACATAAAACAAATAAAAAATCACAAAAACAAAGAAAAAACCACAAAAACCTGTTGACATATGGTATATGATGTGGTAAAATAACATTAAATAAAGAAAATAAAAGAAATTTAAAGATATAAAGGAGAAATTTTATTATGATGTCGGAATACGAAATCAAGAAACAAATCTGTGACATTGGCAAGAGAATCTATGACAGAAGAATGGTTGCCGCAAACGACGGAAACATTTCGGTCAAGATTTCTGACAATGAATACCTCTGCACACCGACAGGTGTCAGCAAGGGCTTCATGACCCCCGAATACATATGCAAAATTGACGGTGACGGAAACATTCTTCATGCAAACAAGGGCTTCAAGCCTTCATCGGAGATTAAAATGCATCTCAGAGTGTATAAAAAGCGTCCCGATGTTCAGTCGGTTGTTCATGCTCACCCAATTTATGCAACAAGCTTTGCAATTGCAGGCATTCCGCTGACACAGCCGATTATGCCTGAGGCTGTCATCGCTCTCGGCTGCGTTCCGATTGCGGAATACGGAACACCGTCAACAGATGAGATTCCTGATGCGGTTGAGAAGTATCTGCCGTATTACGATGCGGTTCTCCTTGAAAATCACGGAGCGCTCACATATTCCGATTCGCTTCTTGCGGCATATCACAAGATGGAATCCGTTGAGTTCTATGCAGAGCTTCTGTTCCACTCAAAGCAGCTGGGCGGACCGAAGGAGTTTAACAAGGAGCAGCTCAAAAAGCTTTATGAGGTCAGAAGAAAATTCGGTATGTCGGGAAAGCACCCGGCTGACCTTTGCCCGAACAAGAAAAACGGCGGCATGAGCTGTCATAACTGCGGAATCCCGGATTGTGCGGTTTCAGAGGACGACGGCAAGGACGCAGAGCTGATTGCACAGATAACAAAAAGAGTTATGGAGCAGCTCGGAAAATAGATTTCGGGAGGCAGTGACATGACTGATGAAATGCTGAACCGCATAGCCGATGCGGTTGCAAGGGAAATCGGCGGTGCGGACAACGGTTCAATCGGTCTCAAAAGAGCAAAAAGGCTGATTGAGCTTGTTGAAAAAAGAGCGTCGGAGCTTGGTGTGAATGCGGTTGTTGCGGTGTCGGACGGCGGTGCAAGACCTGTTGCCGCGGAATGCATGGACAATGCATATATTGCAAGCTTTGACATTGCCTTGAATAAGTCATACACAGCGGTTGCGCTGAAAATGCCGACGGTGAAGCTGAAGAATCTGGCACAGCCCGGCGGTTCGCTTTACGGAATCCAGTTCACGAACAACGGAAAAATTGTCGTGTTCGGCGGCGGTGACCTGCTTGTGTATAAAGGAAGAATAATAGGCGGCATAGGCGTCAGCGGAGGAACGGAGGAGCAGGACACGGCTCTTTCGGCATACGGTGCGTCGTGCTTTGAACAAATCATGAAAGGAGAGAAATGAAGTGAACAATAATGAAATTGAGCAGATTGTGAAGCAGGTCATTGCAGGAATGCAGGGCGGCGGAACGAGCGGCGCGGGAAGCAGTGCAGTTCCCAAGACAAGCCGTGTTGCAATGCTCACGTCTTTGGAACACTTTGACATAAAGGAATATCCCATTCCCGAAATCGGCGATGATGATATTCTGGTTAAGGTTGAAGGCTGCGGAGTCTGCGGAACCGATGCTCATGAATTCAGAAAAGACCCGTTCGGTCTCATTCCGGTCAATCTCGGTCATGAGGGAACGGGCGAGATTGTCAAAATGGGCAAAAATGTGAAAAAGGACAGCGCAGGCAAGCCTTTGAAGGTTGGCGATAAGGTTGTCACCTGTATGATTTTTGCAGACAATCCCGAAATCACAATGTTTGATTTGAACAAACAGAATGTCGGAGGTGCTGATGTTTACGGACTTCTGCCCGATGACGAAATGCATCTTAAGGGCTGGTTCTCGGATTATCTTGTAATCAAGGGCGGTTCAACGGTATTCAACGTCAGCGACCTTGATCTGGATTCGCGCATTTTGATTGAGCCGTGTGCGGTTTTGATTCATGCTGTTGAAAGAGCAAAGACAACGGGAATTCTGAGATTCAACAGCCGTGTTGCGGTTCAGGGCTGCGGTCCGATCGGACTCATTTGCATTGCGGTTCTGAGAACAATGGGAATTGAGAACATAACAGCGATTGACGGTGAGGAAAAGCGTCTTGCTTTCGCAAAGAAAATGGGCGCAACCGCAACGGTAAACTTCAAGGAATACAAAGGAATCGAGGCTCTTGCGGACGCGGTTTCGGACAGCTTCGGCGGTCACCTTGCAGATTTTGCATTCCAGTGTACGGGTTCGCCTGTGGCACACGGAAACATATATAAATTCATCAGAAACGGCGGCGGACTTTGTGAGCTTGGGTTCTTCATCAATGGCGGCGATGCAACAATAAATCCGCATTTTGACATGTGCTCAAAGGAAATCACGCTTGTCGGTTCATGGGTATATACCCTCAGAGACTATGCCACAACCTTTGACTTTCTGAAGAGAGCAAAGGCAATCGGCATTCCGCTTTCAGAGCTGATCACTCACAAGTTCCCGCTTGAGAAAATCAATGAGGCACTTGTGACAAATCTGAAAATGGAAGGTCTCAAAATTGCAATTGTTAATTAATTAAAAGAATATATAAAACAGGAGGAAAATTAAAATGGCACAGGAAGCATTGGGAATGATAGAAACAAGAGGTTTGGTTGCAGCAATCGAGGCAGCCGACGCAATGGTTAAGGCAGCAGAGGTTGTCCTGATCGGAACTGAAAAAATCGGTTCGGGCTTGGTAAGCGTTATGGTTCGCGGCGATGTCGGCGCGGTTAAGGCTGCTGTTGAAGCAGGCGGCGCAAGCGCACAGGGACTCGGCGAGCTTGTTGCAACACATGTAATTCCGAGACCGCATTCGGACGTTGAAAAAATTCTGCCGAAGTTTTAAGGGGTTTTGAATATTATGCCGAAAAAAACTAATGCAAAGGGAGCGGCTGCTCCTCAGAGCGAGCAGGTGGAGAACACCGAAAAAAAGGTTGTTGTGAAGGAGGAAAAAAGAATGTCACAGGAAGCATTGGGCATGATTGAGACACGCGGCTTGGTTGCGGCAATTGAGGCCGCAGATTCAATGCTGAAGGCTGCAAATGTCACGCTGATCGGAACTGAGAAAATCGGTTCGGGCTTGGTCAGTGTTATGGTTCGCGGCGACGTTGCAGCGGTTAAGGCTGCTGTTGAAGCAGGCGGCGCAAGCGCTCAGGGTCTTGGCGAAATCGTTGCAACACACGTAATTCCGAGACCTCATTCGGACGTTGAGAAAATATTGCCAACACTCAAATAATCTATATAAGCACCGCTTGCGGTGCGTAATGGCGAAGGGGACGGGGATTTTCCCTGTCCCGCAGTCATTATTCAAAAGGAGGAGTTGTACCGAATGATTATAGGAAAGGTCACGGGCAGCGTGGTTTCCACAAGAAAGAATGAAAATCTTGTCGGAAACAAGTTTATGATAGTTGAGCCTGTCAAAAGCATGGCGGCAGGCGGTGCAAGCCTTGTTGCGGTTGACAACATCGGAGCGGGTATCGGGGAATATGTCCTTGTTGCGCTCGGAAGTGCCGCACGAATAGGCTGCGATAAAGAAAAGACACCGATTGATGCGGCAATTGTCGGAATTATTGATAATGGTGAGGGCTTTGAAAAATAGCATCCGACAGGGAAGGGAGAGACGTGATTATGCATATTGACGAACTTGCAAGGCTGATGAAGGACTGCGGAATTGTCGGCGCAGGCGGCGCGGGCTTTCCCTCGTATGCAAAGCTCAGCGAGGCGGCGGACACGATTGTTCTCAACTGTGCGGAGTGTGAGCCGCTTTTCAGACTCCACAGACAGCTTCTTTCCGATTATGCGGAGGAAATTATGACCGCACTTGAGACGGTGAGATGTGCGGTCGGAGCCGAACGCGCGATTATTGCAATCAAGCCGAGTTATACGGCGGCAATTGAAAGCGTGGAAGAAAAGCTTGACAGATTTAAAAGCATGAGGATTTCAAAGCTTCCCGAGATATATCCCGCGGGCGATGAAATTGTGACGATTTATGAAACAACGGGCAGAATTGTCAAACCGGGCAAGCTGCCGATTTCAGAGGGCGTCATTGTTTATAACGTTGAAACAATGCTGAACACATATTACGCCCTGACAGAAAAAAGAGCAGTCACCGCAAAGTATGTGACGGTGGCAGGTGAGGTGGGTTCGCCGAGAACCTTCCGTGTTCCGATCGGAACACCGCTGGCACGGCTTGTTGAGGCAGCCGGCGGCGAGACACAGGAAAATTGCACATGGCTCAGCGGCGGTGCAATGACGGGCAGAATTGCAAACAAAACGGATTGTGTTGTCAAGACGACAAATGCGGTTCTGGTGCTGCCTGAAAATCATTCTGTCATAATGAAGAAGAAAACAAACGCAAAAGTTAACATATACAGAGCAATGAGTTCGTGCTGTCAATGCAGAATGTGCACGGATTTATGCTCAAGAAATCTGCTTGGCTATCCGATTAAGCCCCATGCATTTATGAGAGCGGCGGCAAAGGGAATGACAGCGGACATTGAGGCAATGACGGACACGATGTATTGCTCACAGTGCAGACTTTGTGAAATGTATGCCTGTCAGCAGGGCTTGTCACCTGCAATGCTCATCGGCATTGCAAGGGGAGAGCTGAGAAAGAACGGTGTGAAACCGAGCGGCGAGCCGGGCTTCACGGGCGTGAACCCGCAGAGGGAATACAGAAAGGTTCCGATGGGACGGCTGATTGCACGTCTCGGAATTGAAAAATATGACGTTGAAGCACCGTTTGAGGAGTTTAAGCCAAAAGACAAAAAATTGAAGATTATGCTTTCGCAGCACATAGGTCAGCCTGCAAAGCCGATTTGCGGCAAGGGTGATGAGGTGAAGGCAAATGATAAAATTGCACGGTGCGAGGGACTCGGTGCTGACATACACAGCCCGGCGGACGGCATTGTGCGTGATTTGACCGATAAATATATTATTATTGAAACAAAGCGGTAAAGGAGAGGCGGAAATTATGGGAAAAGCATTGGCAATGGCGGAGTTTACAACGGTTTCCACCGGTATCCGCGCCGCAGATATGATGGTTAAAACCGCAGAAGTGAATGTGGTTGAGGCTCAGACGGTTTGTCCGGGCAAATACATAATTTTGATTGAGGGAGCGCTCAGTGCGGTCAGGGC
>CAKSIW010000066.1 GCA_934463175.1 uncultured Clostridia bacterium
GCTCAAATATGTTAAAACCTCATCAAGACTGTATATTCACGAAACAGTCGACGTCACGGGCTGCACGTCATCACTTGACGCCGCCGAACGCATTTTGGGGCTCATTTCGCAAAAATACGGTCCCGATGAAGCACAAAATCTTTACAAGATTTCCATGACCGGCACTCTCGCGGACGGAGCTTCTCTCAGTGCAAGTCAGATTGGAGCATACCTTTCGGAGCGTATGACATACTGTTCTGTTTCCGACAACACCGAGCCGAATCCCGCGGTGCTTGAAATGCTGGCGGCTGAGATGTCGCTGCGCGGAATCTTTGCAAAAAAAATGCTTGAGCGAATCAATTCCGCAGCTCCTGATGAGGAACATATTCTGCGCCGTGCGGCGGATTTGGGAATCCGCGCTTTTGAACGGGAGGTCGGTCTGAATGATAATTAAAAAAATTGACATTGAATCCTTTGGCAGGTTTTCAGGCAAAGCAATTGAGCCGAAACGCGGCTTTAATCTCATATATGGAAACAACGAGGACGGCAAATCCACCGTCATGGCATTCATACTTATGATGTTTTACGGGAAAGGGGGCGGCGGCAGAAGCTCCGATCTCCTGAAAAATCCGCGCAGACGGTATATGCCGTGGAACGGCAGCCCGATGTCGGGTGCAGTGAGCTTTGAAGCCGCGGGGAATGAATACCGCGTTCAAAAAAACTTTAAAAAAACAGCTTCAAGCGACAAAACCACTGTATATAACATTACATCGGGAGATTCGCATGTCCTGCCCTCATCAGATGAGGTCGGGGAGGTCTTTTTCAAAATGGAGCAGGGTGAATTTGAAAGGAGCGTCTTTATCGGTCAGGCAGGGGCATTCTCCTCCGACGCCTCCGCGGACAGCCTTGCAATGCGCATTGCAAACCTCTCCGTTTCAGGTGACGAAAGCATTTCACAAAAAGCTGTCACATCACGGCTGGCTGCCGCCAAGGAGGAGCTTATCTCAAAGAGCGGCAAAAAGGGTGCGCTTGTTGAGGCGCAGGCAAGGCTTGACGCTCTGACGGACGAAAAACACATTCTTGAAAGCAGTATCCGCGAGCAGAGGTCTCTGACGAAGGAAATCAGCCGCCTGGAAAACGATATTGCACGGTCGGAAAAGCTTCTGAAGCGGATAAGCGCGGCAAAAGCCGCAGAAAACGCAAAACGCGAGCTGACTGCATATCGGCTTCTGAAAGCGAAAACCGAACAGCGTTCTGCGGCTGAAGGTCGTCTGACCGACCGTGCGCTGTCGGTTTCGCAGGTATCCGAGATTCTTTCGGAATGCCGCAGACTTAAAGAAAAAATCTCGGAGCTGACCGAAAGCATTCACGGCAGCGGTGCAGTCTCCGCATCAGACAAAGAAATCCTTCGCCTGAAGGCTGCCGAAAACACTGTTTCGGACATCAGACGCGATATTGAATTGCTCGGCACTGCTGCACGCGACGCGGAAGAGCGAATTGAAAAAGCACAAAACGACGCCGAACGACGGCTCAGAAAAAAAGGACTGCTGTGGCTCTTCCTCGGTGCTGTCCTTGCAATCATTTCATCAGCATTGGGGGTTGCGGTTAACAGATTTTTCTTTGTGCTGCTTGCAGTTTTTCCTCTGTGTCTTGCAATGTGTGTGCAGAGCATGAAGCGCGCAAAAAAAAGCCGTTCACCGGTCAATCCCATGAATGAAATTCCCGATACGGTTTGGCGCAGTCTTCGTTTCGGCGATACGGTCAAATGCACCGAAAGCCCCGACTCTGCACTTGAGGCTCTCAAAAAGCTTCAGCATGAGGCTGAGAACAGCATTTCGGAAATTCTTTTCAGCTGCAAATGCAAAAGCATCGATGAACTTGAAGCTCTGGCAGCAGAACAGCATGAACGGCAAGCGCATGAGGCACGCGAGCTGGATACGCTGAAGGAAAGCTTCACCGCGCTTATGACTGATACCGCCGACATAAACAGCTTTAGTGCTGCGCTGTCGGAATATACCGTTCTGAGCAGACGAATGAAGGAGCTTGACGAGCTGAACCGCGATATTGCAACCGTTGCCGCGGCTTCGGGAATTGCAGACCTCACCGCTGCCGCTCTTGATGATGAAATCCGTCGGCTTGAGGAAATCATCTCACAAAGTTCCTCCGAAGAAAACCTGCCGAATGACTCTGCCGCAGTTGAAAACTCGCTTTTGCAAATGCGTGCGGATTTGGCAGACTGTCTCGGAAGACTTAAACCGCCCGAAAAAGACAGGGAAATGCTCAAAAACGAAATTTCGGAGTGCCGCGGCAAAGTCTCGGAGCTGCGCGAACGGTATGACACCTTATGTATCGCCGATGAGGTTATGCAAGAGGCAATCTCCGAAACAAACCGCGGTCTCGGGTCATATCTCAGCCGCCGCACAGGCGAATATCTTTCGCATATGTCGGGCGGAAGATACCGCGACGTCATTGTGTCACGCGACATGAACGTTGAAGCTCGCTCCGGCGATGAAACGGGCTACCATGAATGGAAATATTTAAGCTGCGGCGCGATTGACCGAATCTATCTTGCACTCCGCCTTGCCGCTGCCGATGTCATCACTAAGGAACACGAGCCTTTGCCGATTTTCCTTGACGATGTTCTCGCTCAGTATGATGATAAAAGCTGTGCCGACACTCTGAAGTTTCTGAATGACTATTTAACACTCGGCGAGACCTCAAAGCAGCTGCTGTTCTTCACATGTCACCGTCACATCGCAGATATGGCGCGCGATATTATTGATGATTTGAATGTAATTTCATTATAAAATGTAGCCGATTGTAAAAATTAAATGCAGTGTGAAGTTTGAAGAGTGAAGAGTGGAGTTGCCGATTGAAATCGTTGTAATCAATGAAAATCCGGAGGATTTTCATCATAAACTCCACACTCCTAATTACAAACCGTATTGTAAAATTGTCAATTTTGCAATTACCTAATTATAAAATACGAAAGGATATGAATTTGAAATGACAATAACATATGAATTTGAGGGCGCACTTTATGTGAACATGACAAACCGCTGCAGCAACGCCTGTGTGTTCTGTGTGCGCAGCAAGCATGATACGATAAACGGCAGCGACAATCTTTGGCTTGACCGCGAGCCGACCGTTGAAGAAATTAAAGCCGACTTTGAAAGACGTGACCTTTCAAAATACAGCTCCGTGGTTTTCTGCGGATATGGCGAGCCCCTCATGCGCTTTGATGACTGCATGACCATTGCACGCTGGCTGAAAGAGAAAAGACCCGAAACGATCATACGCATAAACACCAACGGACAGGCAAACCTGATTGAAAAAAAAGACGTCACACCGCAGTTTGAAGGTTTGGTTGACTGTGTTTCAATCAGTCTCAATGCTGCAAACGCCAAACGCTATGACGAGCTTTGCAAAAGCTGTTTCGGTGAGGCGGCATTTGATGCACTCCAGGACTTTGCCGTACGCGCAAAGAAATATGTTCCGAAAGTTGTGTTTTCAATCGTACGTCATGACATTTCGGACGAGGACATCGAAATCTGCCGCGGCATTGCCGAAAAGTGCGGCGTTGACTTCAGAATACGCGAATATATTGAATGAATTTTCCGCAATTGCTTGTCATATTACGGACATACTGTGTAATATAATTTAATGAGGACTGCCGCTCAGAGCGGCATTTCTTTTGGCAATAATAAACACAGGAGTGTGATTCGTTATGATTTTTGACAGCATGTCAATCCTTGCATACTGTCTCGGACTTGTTCTGATATATATTATATGCAGGGTTTTTTCAAAACCTCTGAAATGGTTTCTGAAGCTTGCCGTCAGCGGTCTGATGGGCGGATTTATTCTTGCCGCCGTGAACCTTGTCGGCGGCTTTGCCGGAATGAGTATATCAATCAATCCGCTGACCGCACTGATTACCGGAGTTTTGGGGATTCCCGGCATTGCAATGATTATCATTCTTCAATATATGCTCTGAGCCGCATATGCCCTTCCGATAACAAAACAGACAATTATTCCCCCAAATTTTGACAGTTGCATTTGCGCCGTACCGCATAAACCACGCAGGCAATACAAACCTCGCAAACCGCACAAACCGCACAGACCGCACAGGCAGCACAGACCACACAAACTGCACAAACCGTACAGACAGCACAGGCAGCACAAACCTCGCAACTGCACAAACCGTACAGACAGCACAGGACGCACAAACCTCGCAAACTGCACAAACCGTACAGACAGCACAGGACGCACAAACCGCACAAACCTCGCAAACTGCACAAACCGTACCGACCGCACAGGACGCACAAACCGCACAAACTGCGCAAACCGCACAGGACGCACAAACCACGCAAACTGCACAAACCGTACAGACAGCACAGGACGCACAAACCACACAAACTGTGCAAACCGCACAGACAGCACGGGCAGTGCAGACCGCACCGACCACGCAGTGTACGTGCAAAATACAAAAGCGGCATAAAACACAAAGAGCCGCGGCAATTACTGCCGCGGCTCTTTTCATGCTTATCAGCCGAATTTATGAATTTTCAAACGCATCGGATTCCCTTTTTCAGCTAAGCCTCATTTAACGTCCTTCCACAAATCGTTGTAGCCGTCCTCCTGCTTGTCATAATCGTGCGAATTTGTCGCCTCGAGAATGTCATAGTAGTATGCTGAATCCTCAGAGTTATCCGGCCACTGCTTTGCGTTTTCGGTGATACCGTCATCATTTACATAACGAACAAGCATTCTGTTCACAATGCGGATTGCGTCTGCACGGGTGATGTAATCATCAGGTCTGAAGCTTCCCGTGTTTGAACCGTCAAGCCATGCGTTGTTTGCAGCTGTTCTGATGTATTTCTCAGCCCAGTGTCCGCTTATATCATTGAAATACTCGCCGTCATCTGCCGCCTCATCGGTAAATCTTGATGCAATTGTGACAAATTCCGCTCTTGTTATCGCACCCTCAGGTCTGAAATCACCTTCGGGGTAGCCGTTGATATATCCGCCGGCTGCCATAACGTCAACAGCTTCCTTCGACCATCTGTCATCGGTCATATCGTTAAACGAAACAGCACCTGCTGTGATTTCTCCGCGTCTCACAACCGAAAGGAGTCTGAAGAATATTGTTGCAACCTCTTCACGGCTGATGTTCGCAAACGGTTTAACCTCTCCGTCGGGATAGCCGTTGATATATGCAAAGTGGTCATCGGAATTTAAATCCTTTGCAGGCGTTGTGTTGACCATTCTTGCATAGAGTGTTGTGTCCTTTGTGATTTCAAGCTCGCCTTCGGCTTTTTCCTTCAGCTCAGGGTCGGTGTAGTAGCCCGCAAACACAAAGCCTTCCTTTTCGGGAACAGGCAGCTTGCTCACATCAAGCTTTTCACCGGGATTAACCTTCACGTCCTCAACAACGCCGCTCTTTCCGCCAACATTAATCTTGACCGTTGCCGCGTCTTCCTCCGTCTTTTCAATCCATTTCGTGTAAAGCACTGTGTTGCCCGTGATCTTGACCATTCCCGTTGCTTTCTTAGTGCATTCCTTGTCAAAATAATAACCGCCGAACTCATAGCCTTCCTTTGTCGGCTTTGCAATGTTATCAATGTTTATTGTGCTGCCCGGCTTAACCTTTATTGCAGGCACGCTTGAACCGCCGTCCGTGTTTATCGTAACGGTGGACGTGCTTGACGAGCTGCCCGAGCCTCGGCTCTGAACCGTCACGCTTGCAGGCTCAATCGGTGTGCTTGAACCCTGCGGTGTTTCCTTCTGTCTGAACAGATATTTAATCGTTCCGACGCTTCCTGTCAGACTGCCGTCCATCGGATCGGAAACAGTCCCGACATGAGTGAAGCCCTCAACCGTGCCGCCGACCTGATATGTGCCGTATGACGCAGCCTCCGCTTCGGTGCATTCAAGATAGAAATCCTGAAGATATTTGTTTGAGTCTGCTGCAAGAGCCGTTGCATTTATGCCGCTCTTAACTTTGATTTCAATTGTCAGCTTATTCACCGACGTATCCGATTCATCAAGATTTCTCGAAATCTCCTCAAACGCGCTGTCAGCCTTGTTGCTGAAACCCTCCATTGCCGTACCGCCCGTGAAGCTTGCAGGCAGTGTTATGCTTTTCGGGTATGTAACGTTAATCGTAAACTTACCCGTCACAGCCTCTGCGTCAATCTCGGCATCGGTGAAGCCCTCATCTTTTGCAAACTGAACATAGCTTGCAAACTTTGACCTCACATTCGCCATATCAACGCTTGCTCTGAAGTCAAATTTTGCAGGCAGCGAGCTTGTGTATACATTTGCGGAATCCGCATAGCTGCTCTCCGCCTCGCCTGTGGTCTTTGCAACAATGTCTGTCGGCACGGTCAGAACCGGTGTCGGGTTTTTGCCGCCGCCGATAATCGCGTCCTTCAGCGTTCCTGCCGCACCCGCGCTGAGCATTGACCCTGCGACCATTACGGCAGCAAGTGCTGCTGAAAACAATCTCTTTTTCATAGTAATCCTCCTGTTCCTGCATTTATGTTATTTTCTTAATATAACCAGCATACTTATATACATTAAGAATATCACATTCCGCATTTATTGTCAATAACACTTTGCTCTTTTTTTCCAACTATTAAAAAATTTTTTTCAAACTTGTTGACAAGTTAACAAGTTTGTGGTAATATATAGCTTGATCGGCAGATAAAAAGCAGAGTGCCGCGTCCGAAAGGATTAAATTTAATGCTTCAGAGATTTATATATTTCACAAACAACCTGAAAATAATTAATAACGGAATACAAAAGCTTAAAGGCGACATCATGAAGCAGTACGGGCTCAAGGGCGGATATGCTATGTATCTTTTTTATCTTGCGCAGCACAGAGAGGGACTCACGGTTTCTCAGATGAGCGAGCTGAACAGCGTCAGCAAGCCTGCCGTGTCTAAGGTATATTCCGACCTCTACAGAAACGGATATATTGACTTCCCCGATTTTCAGGGAGGAAAAAAGTATAACACAGCAGCGGTTCTGACCGATAAAGGTCTTGAAAAAACCGAACTGATTAATGAAATAATTGTCAAGCTTGTTGATGTTTTCAGCCTGACAAACATCAAGGAGGACGACAGAACAACCATGTACCGCGCTCTCCGCACAATTGCAAACAACATCACGGCTTATCTGGAACAAGGAAAATTATAACATTTTATTTTTTAGAAATTTGTTAACTGATTAACAAGAATATCGAAACAGAAAGGAAAATGTCAAAATGAGCTTTAAAATCACAGGAACCGGAAGTTATGCCGCAAGCCGTATTGTGACGAATGACAATCTTGCCGAAACCCTCGACACATCTGACGAATGGATAACGCAGCGCGTCGGAATCCGCGAAAGACGTGTTTCCGAGACCGAAAGTGCCGCAGAAATGGGCTGCAAAGCCGCACTCCGCGCACTTGAGATGAGCGGCAGACAGGTTTCTGACGTTGATTTGATTATTGCGGCGTCGCTCACCTGCGACACACTCTGCCCGACTCTTGCAGGCACGGTTCAGGAGCTTTTGGGAGCGCACTGCCCTGCCTTTGACATAAACTCCGCATGCAGCGGATTTCTCTTTGCGCTTGACACGGCGGCAGGTTTTTTTGCGAGAGGCAAGGCAAAATGTGCGCTTGTCATCGGTGCGGAAAGAATGAGCAAGCTTGTTGACTGGACAGACAGGAGCACATGCGTCATTTTCGGCGACGGTGCCGGAGCTGCGGTTCTTGAAGAGGGTGACAGCTATCTTGTCTCAAAGCTTTCGACGGCAGGCGGCTCTGACGTCATAAGGATTCCCTCGGGAACGGACAATTCGCCTTATTATAAGAAGGAAACCGAAAGTGCGCGGATTTTCATGGACGGTCAGGAGACCTTCAAGTTCGCGGTCAACAAAATCACCGGAGACATAAAGGAGCTGCTCCAGAAGGCGGAATATTCAGCCGATGACATAAAATATATTGTTCCGCATCAGGCAAACATAAGAATAATTCAATATGCGAGCAAGCGTCTGGGCGTGCCGATTGAAAAGTTTTTCGTCAACATTGAAAAATACGGCAACACCTCTGCGGCAAGCATTCCGATGGCTCTTGACGAGCTTAACCGTCAAAAGGGCTTGGAGCGCGGCGACCTCATTGCAATGAGCGCCTTCGGCGGCGGACTTTCAAGTGCCGCCTGCATAATTAAATGGTAAATTAATAAAATTATATAAATATTTTAATTGGAGGAATTTAAAATGACTATTGAAAAGATTAAGGAAGTACTCGGAGATCACCTGGACACTGACACATCGGCAATCACAGCCGACACAACTCTTGAAGAGCTTGGAATTGACTCGCTGGAGACAGTTGAAATCATGATGGAGCTTGAGGACGAATTCGGCATTGAAATCACCGTGAGCGAAATCGGAAAAACAATCGGCTCGCTTGTTGAATATATCGACAGCAAAAAGGAGTAAGTCATGATACGTTCAAAAATATGTGATTTGCTGAATATCAAATATCCCGTATTTCAGGGCGGCATGGCACATATTGCCGACGGCACTCTCGCCGCTGCCGTATCCGAGGCGGGCGGTCTTGGAATTATCTCCGCAATGAACATGGGTGCGGACTACCTTAAAGAACAGATTGACATTGCGCGCAGTGCAACCGACAAGCCGTTCGGAGTGAACGTCATGCTGATGAGTCCGCACACCGATGAGGTTGCACAGCTTCTTGCGGACGAAAAAATCGCTGTTGTCACAACAGGCGCGGGCAATCCGTCAAAATATATGAAGATATGGAACGAAGCCGGAATAAAGGTCATTCCCGTTGTTGCCTCCGCATCGCTTGCAAAGCTTGTTGAGCGTGCCGGTGCATGTGCCGTCATCGCAGAGGGCGGAGAATCGGGCGGTCATGTCGGAGACACAACCACAATGGCTCTTGTTCCCCAGATTTGCGACGCGGTTTCAATCCCTGTCATTGCGGCAGGCGGAATCGGAGACGGACGCGGAATGGCTGCGGCATTTATGCTCGGTGCGGAAGGCGTTCAGCTCGGAACAAGATTTCTTGTTGCTAAGGAATGCCGCGTTCATGCGAACTATAAGGCAAAGGTTCTGAAAGCCACGGACATCTCCACGATTGTCACGGGCAAGCGTCTCGGACACCCCGTGAGAAGCATTAAAACTCCGTTTTCACGCGCATATGCCAAAGCGGAATACAGCGACATTTCGGACGCAGACCTTGAACAAATGGCGGTCGGCGCACTGCGTCTTGCAGCGGTTTCGGGCGATGAGAAAAACGGCTGTTTCCTTGCGGGACAGATTGCAGGTCTCATTGACCGCGAGCAGACCTCAAAGGAAATTGTTGAAGAAATTTGCAGCGAGGCTGAGAACATTCTGAAGGGAGCAGACAAATGGGTAAAATAGCAATTGTTTTTTCAGGTCAGGGCGCACAGTATCCGGGCATGGGAAAATCCCTGTATGAGTGCAGCCCTGCCGCAAAAAAGCTCTATGACTTTGCCGAGACAAAGCGTCCCGGCACACAAAACCAGTCCTTCAGCGGCACAGCGGAAGAACTGTCACAAACCAAAAACACACAGCCCTGTCTCTATCTTGTTGACCTTTGTGCGGCACTTGCACTCCGCGAAAACGGAGTCTGCGCCGATGCGGTTGCGGGATTTTCTCTCGGCGAGCTTGCGGCTCTTGCATATGCAGGTGCATACACTCCCGAGGAGGGCTTTGAAATCGTTATGAAGCGCAGTGAGCTTATGCAGAAAGCGGCAGAACAGCACGACACCGCAATGGCGGCAGTTCTGAAGGTTGACAGCAAAACCGTAGAGGAGCTTTGCCGCGGCATTGACGGAATTTATCCCGTCAACTATAACTCACCCGTTCAGACTGTTGTTGCAGGCACAAAAACCGCAATTTCCGAATTTAAGGAAAAAGCAAAAGCACAGTCCGCAAGGGTGATTGACCTTGCTGTCAGCGCAGCCTTCCACTCGCCTTATATGGACAGTGCTGCTGCCGAATTTGCGGATTTCCTGTCGGGAAGAAGGCTTGAAGCACCAAAGGCTTTGGTATATTCCAACTATTCGGCACAGCCATACGGCAGCGAACCGTTTGAGCTGCTTTCAAAGCAGATGAATTCACCTGTCCGCTGGTGCGACACAATCCGCAATATGATTGCGGACGGCTTCACCGATTTCATTGAGGCAGGTGCAGGAAAAACCCTGTGCGGTCTCATCAAAAAAATCTCGGCGGACGTGAACACCTATTCCGTCGAGGACGAGGAAACACTCAAAGCTGCAATTGAGGCGGTGAAGAATAATGCTTAACGGAAAAACAGCCATCGTCACAGGTGCATCGCGCGGAATCGGACGTGCAATTGCGCTTGAGCTGGCACGCCAAGGCGCAGACATCGCCGCCGTTTATTTCGGCAGTGAGGAAAAAGCAAACGCGCTCCGCACGGAAATCGAAGCAATCGGCAAAAAATGCCGCATATTCAAATGCAATGTTGCAGATTTTTCGGAAAGCGAAACATGCGTCAAGCAGGTATGCGAGGAGTTCGGCGGTGTCGATATTCTCGTCAACAACGCAGGAATCACACGTGACAAGCTTGTTCTGCAAATGAACGAGGACGATTTTGACTCGGTTGTTGACACCGACCTCAAAGGCGTTTTCAATATGATAAAGCACTGCTACAGAAATTTCATGAAAAAGAAATACGGAAAAATCATTAATATCAGCTCTGTATCGGGTATTATGGGCAATCCCGGGCAGGCGAACTATTCTGCCGCAAAGGCAGGTGTCATCGGTCTGACCAAAACGGTTGCCAAGGAGCTTGCGGGACGCAGCATTTGCTGCAACGCAATTGCTCCGGGATTCATCGAAACCGACATGACCGAAAGCTTCCGCGAAAACGAAGCAGTGGTCGGTGCAATACCCATGAAAAGAATGGGAAAACCCGAAGATGTTGCATATCTCGCGGCATTTCTGGCAAGTCCCTCATCGGATTATATCACGGGTGAGGTCATTCGCATTGACGGCGGACTTGCAATGTAGCCGTGCAAAGATTTTTCAGAAAGGATTCATAACAATATGAGCAATCGAGTTGTAATTACGGGAATGGGTGTCATATCGCCCATCGGAAACAATACGGACGAGTTCCGCGACGGTCTTATGTCGGGCAAGAACGGAATCGACAGGGTGACTTTGTTCGATGTCACCGACTTCAAGGCGACTCTTGCAGGCGAGGTCAAGGACTTTGACCCAAGCCGGTATATGGATAAAAGCGAGGCACGCAAGCTTGACCGTTTTTCGCAGTTTGCGCTGTGTGCGGCACAGCAGGCTGTCTCCGACAGTGATATTATCGGAAACATTGACCCCGAGCGTTTCGGTGTTTATTTCGGCTCGGGAATCGGCGGCTTTGACACCATGGTTGCGGAGCATGACAACCTCATCAAGCGCGGTCCCAAGCGTGTTTCGCCCATGATGATTCCTAAAATGATTTCAAACATTGCGGCAGGAAACATCGCCATAAAATATAACGCACAGGGTCCGTGTCTTTCAATTGTGACAGCATGTGCAACAGGCTCAAGCTGCATCGGCGAGGCATACCGTGCAATCAAGGGCGGCTATGCCGACGCAATCATTGCAGGCGGCTCTGAGGCGTCCATAAACCCGCTCGGTTTTGCGGGCTTCATCAACTGTATGGCTCTTTGCGAAAGCTCAGACCGCAGCCGCGCATCAATCCCGTTTGACAAGGAACGCTGCGGCTTTGTTATGGGCGAGGGTGCAGGCGCACTGATTCTTGAGGAATATGAACATGCAAAGGCACGCGGCGCGCATATTTATGCCGAGGTTTCAGGTTACGGAAGTACATGTGACGCATATCATGTCACAGCTCCCGCTCCCGAGGGCAAGGGCGGCGCGAACGCAATCCGCGAGGCACTTTCCGAAACGGGCGATTTCCGTGCAGACGAAGTATATATCAACGCACACGGCACAAGCACCCCCCTTAACGATAAAACAGAAACGCTTGCAATCAAGCGTGCATTCGGTGATGATGCATACAAAGTGCATGTCAGCTCAACAAAGTCAATGACGGGACATATGCTCGGTGCAGCAGGTGCGGTTGAGGCAATTGCGTCCGTTCTGACACTGAACGGCGGCGTGATTCCGCCGACAATCGGATATAAAATCCCCGATGAGGACTGCGACCTTGACTACACCCCCAACACCGCAAAGGAAGCTCGCATAACAACCGCGCTTTCACTTTCGCTCGGCTTTGGCGGACACAATGCCTGCCTTGCTTTCAGGGGGATTGAAAATGAATAAGGAAGAAATTATGAACATTCTGCCGCACAGAGACAGTATGCTTCTCATTGACGAAGCGGAGCTGCGTGACGGTACGGCGTTCGGCAAGAAAAAAATCACGGGCAGTGAATGGTTTCTGGACGGACATTTTCCCGGAAACCCAGTTGTTCCGGGTGTGATACTGTGTGAAATTCTTGCGCAGTCGGTCTGCGTTTGTCTCTCAGACAGTCTCTCGGAAGGAACTTTGCCATATTTCACAGGGCTTGACAAGGTGAAATTTAAATCTCCCGTGAAGCCCGGCGACCTTTTTGAAACCGAATGCAAAATAACACGTGTTCACGAACCGTTTTACTTTGCCTCCGGCAAGGGATATGTGAACGGAAAGCTTGCGGTTTCCGCCGAGTTTTCGTTTGCAATCATTGAAAAGAAGTAGGTGACATTATGCTGAAAAAATTGTTTAAACAGAAAAAGAGTCTGACCTGCAAAAAGTGCGGAAAAGAAGTTGAATGCAGCGAATTTATGATTTGCCCCGAATGCGGCAGCTATTTCAGAATGAACCCCGACGCGCGCATAGCAATGCTTTGTGACAACTTTGAGGAGTTTGACGCTGATATGTCAAGCGAAAACTTTCTTGAATTTCCGAACTATGACGAAAAGCTGAAATCCGCAAAAAAAGACAGCTGTTCTGCCGATGCGGTTGTCTGCGGTATCGGCACAATTTCAAATCACCGCGCTGTCATTTTTGTTATGAATTCGGAATTCATGATGGGCAGCATGGGAACGGTGGTCGGCGAGAAAATCACACGTGCATTTGAGCTTGCGACCGAAAAGGGTCTCCCCGTCATCGGTTTCACCTGTTCCGGCGGTGCAAGAATGCAGGAGGGCGTTTTTTCACTTATGCAAATGGCAAAGGTGAGCGGCGCGGTCAAACGCCACAGTGATGCAGGACTGCTCTATGTCACTGTCCTGACCGACCCGACAACGGGCGGCGTGACGGCAAGCTTTGCCATGGAGGGTGACATCATTATTGCCGAACCTAAGGCTCTTGTCGGCTTTGCCGGTGCAAGAGTAATTGAGCAAACAACAGGTCAGAAGCTCCCCGAGGGCTTTCAGCGTTCCGAATTTTTGCTTGAACACGGCTTTGTTGACATTATAGAAAAACGCGAAAAGCTCAGATATACCATTGAGAATATTCTCAGGCTGCATTGCTGCTGATTGGAGGGACAAATATGGATGCATACAAAAAGGTTGCAAAATCAAGAGACAGTCACCGCCCGTCGGGCGCATATTTCATCAACCGTCTGCTGACACATTTCACAGAGCAGCACGGTGACAGGCGTTTTGCCGATGACGGCGCCATTATCGGCGGAATCGGCTTTCTGAATGAAATGCCTGTCACAATCATCGCAATGGAAAGAGGTGCGGACGTCAGCGAGAGAATGAAACGCAATTTCGGCTGTCCGAGTCCCGAAGGCTACAGAAAAGCCCTCAGGCTGATGAAACAGGCTGAAAAATTCAAAAGACCTGTCATCTGTATTATAAACAGTTCGGGCGCATACTGCGGAATCGGAGCAGAGGAACGCGGTCAGGGTCTTGCAATTGCCGAAAATCTCATGGAGATGATGACGCTGAAAACTCCCGTCATATCAATCGTGACAGGCGAAGGCGGCAGCGGCGGCGCACTTGCGCTTTCCGTTGCGGATTCGATTTTCATGCTTGAAAATGCGGTATATTCGGTTATTTCTCCTGAAGGCTGTGCAAGCATACTTTGGAAGGACGCGTCAAAAGCACCCGAGGCAGCCGAGGCTCTGAAGCTGACTGCGGCAGACCTTTACGGATTTGAAATTGTCGATAAGGTTATTGACGAGGAAAACAAGAGCTATGAAGAAATCTGTGATGATCTCAAGCTTGAGCTTATCCGTGAGCTTGAAAAGCTGAACAAGCTTCCCAAAGACAAGCTGCTCAACCGCAGATATGATAAATTCAGAAAAATCGGAAAAAGAT
>CAKSIW010000067.1 GCA_934463175.1 uncultured Clostridia bacterium
TTTATATTCTAGCATAGAAGGAATCAAATTTACAGACTTTTTTTCACACTCTCAAATCGTTATTGATTATAGCTGTTTCAAACGAGGTGTTTCCAAATCCTCAACAATATATGAGCCGTCGTTGAGTTCATTAAGACGGGTAACAAGTTTTGATATTAAATCAAGCATTATTTCTTTGTCGGCTTTTTCTTTTTCGTGATTAAACCAACAGGGCTGATCATGAGAATCGAATTCGTAATAGCTTGAAAATAATTCTTCAATTTGTTTTGATAATACCTGTAACAAAGCATCCTCGGAGATGATAGGATAATCATCGGTTATAAAACCATCTTCATAAGTCCAAATAGGACTATGCAAAAATTCATTCGTTATTTTAATTACTATCATTATAATTCCTCCTATTTTTTTATGCGTTTAGGATATGCAGAAACAATAAAACCATTTGTTCCTATTCCGGTGACGACATGATAATTTCCATTGTAATAATAGGTTCTTTCATACCCCATTCTATTGCCTACTGGTTTTATTTTGCTGTCAACAATATTGCCGTTTGTTATTACTTTTTCCAAATAGGCGGGAACTTGGGTTCTTGTAATGCCAAATGCTCGTTGAAAATCATCTGCGTGTCCTTTGGTTGTTCCGTTGCCATCCAGTATATGTTTCAACCCGGCACCAGAATTACCGCTTTCTAACCATACAGTCTGCCCGGTTTTATCTTTGGTGATAAATTGTATATCTTTTTCGGAAAACTTTATTTTATTATCTTTTAGCTCTTGAATGAGTTGCGATCTTGTATCGCTTTCTTCTTTAAAATATCCGCTGTCACCCTTTAGCTCTTGAATGAGTTGCGATCTTGTACCGCTTGCTCCTTTAAAATATCCGCTGTCACCCTTACTCATCGACTTTCCTCCTTTCAAATGCTTTCGCAGTTTGAGAAGGAAAATCAATGATTTTGATGCCTTGTTCTTTTAATTTTTCAAAACACTCGTAATTTGCGGAGCCGTAAACGATTATGGTATGCGGCGAGAGCCTCTTTACCATTTCATAAAGACCGTTCTCAAATCTTTTGCGGTCAATAAGCTTTCTTGGACTGCCTCCGCAGGTGCCGATTGCAACAATACTTTTTTCGGGAATGCCGTCAAAACAATAGTGGTAGGTTTCGGGTGTACCCCAGCGGACATTGTTTATAACCGCGCCGCCCTGCCTGCCGTACCAATACCCAAATGCACGCATACGGTATGTATTATATGTTTTCAGTGGTTCGGGAAAATCCTGATAAGTCGAAAAATCAGGCGTTATTATGCCGGCAAAGTGCGAGAGAACTTTCAGCGTGAAATTATAATCGTGCCAAATGCCTCTCGGCCCGTCAAATTTGTAATCGTCGATATACCAACATACGAATGAATCGTCATAAAAGTCGTTTTCACCTTTTACGCGGTGCTTTTTATAAACGGCTTTTGCCTCATCCCAAGTAATAATGGCTTTCGGTGTTTCAGCTGCGGTAGTCGGACAGTGCGGAATATCGTTTTGTGTAAAAAATGCTCCATCGCACATAAAAGCATTCCATATATCCTTACAGCCTTTTCTTATTTCGTTATTCATATTATATCACTTTTCCTTTCGTTTTTCAATATTCTGATACAGATATTTGTTTTTCCCATAGGTAACAGCTCCTTGTTGTTTTTTGATATGTCTTTTCTAACTTGAATCAAATCGAACCATACTTAATCCCCCCAACATATTATGATTTTTTATAGAGTCGTTGAAATTTCATTCAATATATGGTATAATTAAAGCAGTTAAATTTTGTTTACACATATAGTTTAACAATTACTGACGAAAAAGTAGTTATTACACAGTTGTGATGAAGTTGTGATAAGGGGAAATGAATGAAAAAATTTACTATGTCGGCATACATAAAAGCCTTAAAAGCTGCTGCAAAAAACAAAAATATTTCTGATGAAGAATTTGTCAGAGAGTTGTTTAACACTTTGATAATAAGCGGAAATGTCAAAGATAAAAATGACAGTCAGCTGGATTTGGATAAAGCAAGGGTGAGCAGACTGCTTGCACAAAAGGATAATGTGCCGCTTGCAATGAAAAAAGCATTGGAAATTTACAATATTGAAGACAGCCTGGAAGAAGAATTTGAGTATTTCATAAGCGATTATCTCGATGAGAATAAAATAACGACAGCTTTGGGTTTGATATCTGATATTATTCAATCGGATATGAGCATAAGCGAGGAAACAAAATCCAAGTTGAATGGTATGAAAAACGATAAAGTATATTATTTGGCTCACGCATTTATTGAAGCAATTAAAATTGATAATCGTGCAATAATCAAAAAGAATGTAATATGGCAAAAGGGAAATAATTCGGTTGAAGTTATAGGCGGCGATATTTTCAAATACGGATTTGGAAATAGGAGCACAAAAAAGAAAAACATTGTGTGTATTCCGGTCAATACAACATTCGAAACAAAAATAACCACGCAGACGGAACATGAACCTAAGCCGCTTGTTTCGGAAAATACATTGCACGGGAAATGTCTTCGCAAGTGGAGGGAATCGGGAAAGACAATTAAAGAACTCGACATACGCATTGATGAAAATATCCGGTTGCAGGGATTAAAACCTGTTGGAGAAGCAACTGCTGAAAACGGAAAGAGATATTGTTATCCGATAGGCAGCGTTGTGAATCTTGAAGTAAATAATGCAATATATTATCTTCTGGCAATTTCTGACTTTGATATAAACAACAATGCACGCAGCGAAAAAGAAAAAATAAAAACAGCTTTAAAAAAATTACTGGAGTTTTACGACAGCAGGGGGCAAGGGTACGATTTGTATTTGCCCCTTGTTGGAACAGGACGGTCAAGAGCAGGGCTGTCACATCAGGAATCGTTTGACTTAATAAAAGAAGTCCTTCTGGAAAATGAGGGACTTATACAGGGACACATTATTATAGATGTTGAACCATCACTATTAGAAAAATTGAGTATATAGGGAGGGATTTTATGCTATACAGAACAAGAACATACATTGCCGGGGACTGGACGGGAGATGCGGATTTAATAAATAAGATATATGAATGGAACTCAAATAATTATTGGGCATTATCGTTTTCGGATGCTCATTCGCTGACGCAGGCGAGAGATACAAGCTTGCCTTGCAGCATAAAACATTCATTGACGGAAAGACTGAATGGATCAAATGGGTACTCATATTGCGGCAAAGAAACCGTACACATATTCGTGGGATTATGATTCGATAAAAACGGCAATAGTATAACAATAAAGGCATCCCGGAAGGGGTGTCTTTATTTTAGGAAATGTTACTATGTAATCAAAATGTTTGAAACATATTGATTGTTTGACGAAAATATGTTATAATAAAAACACTATCAGTTCAAAAGCCCGCAGGCTTTTGCGTCTATGTATTTTTGAAACGGTGTATAGCAAACCGATTAACGATTTGCACTTAAACAGATATAAGGTCTTTTATTTTTATAAGGGCGTGATAATAATGAAAACAGTTATAGACAAAGAGGCAAAAAAAGCATATTGCGAAAGACTTTCAAAAAACATTCCCGTTCTTCGGGCAAAGCTGGGGGTTAGCCAGACAGAACTTGCTCAAAGGGTGGGTGTCGCAAGATCATCTCTTGCACTGTATGAGGTAGGCAAAAAAGACTTGCCGTGGTCGGCATTTGTTGCAATGCTGATGCTTTTTCGTTCCAATGAGGAAACAAAAGCGGTTTTTAATTCGCTTGAGATTTATGACGAAAAGCTGGATAATTACCTTATGTTTAAGTAACTGTACGGATTAAGGTACACCGAATATGCTATAATAGAGAGGACAAATATAATGCTGACACCTTTTCAGGCATTTTATATTGCATTAAAACTGAATAGCTTAAATGATGAAGATGCACTTATGCCTGTATTTTCCGAAGGAAATATAAGGGTGTACCCGTATCAGGTGGCGGCTGCTGTTTTTGCAATGCGTAACCCGTATCATAAAGGTGTAATCCTGTGTGATGAAGCCGGAATGGGTAAATCACACGAAGCAATGCTTATCGCAAATGAATTATGGTACGAGGGCAAAACGAAAATACTTATCGCAATTCCAAACGCCGATTTGCTTATGCAATGGGCGGAGATGATTGAGGATAAATACTCAATTCCGTATTGCATTGCACAAAACAACGACATAACAGACTTTGACGGCATTGTGCTTGCAACCGATGATTATATTGTTCAAAATATATCCGAGTTTGACAAGGTAAATTGGGACACCGTTATTTTTGAAGAGGCAAACGTCCTTTCATCTGTGTATCAAGATGAGAATACCTTCAGGGGGACGGCAGGAAGCAAACAGGCTAAAATTTTAAAGGAGTTCTCAAAGGATATTTTCAAAATCCTTTTAACAGGAACGCCTATCGAAAAAAATATAATGGATCTGTACGGTCTGATATATTTTATTGATGAAGATCTGTTGCCCGATGCCGATACATATATGAAAAGATATTTGCGCCGCCCGGAGAACTACCCGGAGCTTGCGGAAAAGGTAAGTAAATATTGTTTCCGAACATTAAGAGGTCAGGCAAAAAGATATGCCAAAATCCCTGAAAGACGGCACATCACCCTTGAATATGAAGGCTCGGAAGAAGAAAAAAAGCTCTATGACCTTATCAATCTGTATATAGAAAAGCCGGATAAAAAAGCATTCCCGAAAATGGATAAGTACGACCTCGCTTTAATGTTGTTGGGGACGGCTGCATCGTCATCAGCGGCAATAACTCAAAGCCTTAAAAACATTATTAAAAGGCTTGAACAAATGCCGGACGCACAGACGGAGTGCGAAGAATTTAAGGTTATGCTCACGGCAGCAATGCAGATTAAAGCCGACACAAAGATAAAACTTCTTGCCGATGCTCTTGAAAAACTGTTTCCGTATATGACAAAAAACGGAGCAAACAAAAAGGCAGTTATATTCACGGAGAGCGTTGAAACGCAAAAATGCTTGTGTGACGCACTCAAATCAAAATATAAAACGCTTGTATATAACGGCAGCGGATCAACCGATTATGATGTTCTCAAACAGTTTAAGAATGATGGTGAAATACTTATTTCAACCGATATAGGTGCAAAGGGCTATAATCTTGAAGAGGCGTCGCTTGTTGTAAATTACGATTTACTTTATAACACATTAAAAATGGAGCAAAGAATTGACCGGGTGCATAGAATCGGTCAGCAGAACGACTGCATTGTTCTGTCGTTTATAAATAAAGGCAACTTTGCCGACATACGAAAGCTGGAACTTGTGTCAAAAAGATATATCTTAACTGACGGGGTTTTCGGAGTTTCGGACAGCGTTATAGGCGGCTTTACTGATGATATAGGAAAGGCGATAAAACAGCTTGATATACGCAAAAAGGCACAGGTTGAAAAAGATTATCAAAACACTTTGAAAGAAAATGAGGCTGATAACAAAGAACTTGTGGAATCGGCAGAAGATATCCTTTTTACAACATTTACAAAGGAAATGGCGGAGCAAATTAAGATTACGCCACAGTATGCAGAAGAAAAAGGAAAAGAGATAAAAAGCGACCTTTGGGAGCTTGTGAAATATTTTTTTGAAGAATATAACCTCAAGCATGATGATTGCAAATTTGTTATAGATGAAGATAAAAAGACGGTAACGGCTACCGATTACAAAACGCTGCCGCACCTGTTTTACTATCCTACAAATAACGGAAACAGGGCATATACGGCATTAAAACAGTTTAAGAATATATCTCTGCTGTCACCGCTTGCAAAAGGACTGATGTTTAATGTTGATTGCAGCGACAGCGGAACCATAATTGTTGACAAAGACGAATTGCAAAAAGAGTGTTCTGTTTCGCTCTATATGATCACAATATACAGGGGAAAAAAACAGATTAAATCATATCCATTGTTTGCAGGAAAAGACAGCGACGGCAATATATTAAGTTCTGACGAGTGCGAAAGGATTTTCAATCTTCCGGTCAAGGAGTGGACACAGGACGGAAAACCAACACCGTATTGGCTGAAAGGCAGCGGATGGTCATCAGAATTGAATCCGCTTGTTGACCTTGAAGAATGTGCAATGCGTGAACAGGAAAAGCTCTCTCCGATGCAGCAGGAGGAGGTTGCAAGACTTAAACATTCGGCGGTTATCAGGAAAAATAAATTAAATCATACTCTTGATGATTTGTCGGCACAGCTCAAAGAGCTTATAGCGGAGAAAGAAAGCGTCAAAAGCGACAGGCTGAAGCTCTTAACGGTTGAACGCAAAATTTCGCTTTTGAATAACGATATATCAAAGAAAAAGGAAGGCTTGTTCTTTGACGAAATGCGGATAGATGTTGAAACCGAAAAAAAGATAAATGAATTTTTAGATAGAGAAGAAATAACGGCTAATGCGGAGCGGCAGTTTGTTATTTCAGTTAAAAGCTCATAATTGGGGCAAAATATACTTAGTTAGAGTGCTATGAAAGGAGATAAATATATGAATCAAGATCCTTTTAAAGAATATATTAAACAGTCTGAACCGAGCAAAAAATACAAAGGTTATGCGTGGAGTACGGCAATAGGATTGCAGGCTGTTGACGGACTTGAGCCGTCTGAGCATTTGGTACAGACAGCTATTGAAAATATTGAAGGCAATATTTCAATGGCAGATGCCGAAAAAAGAATAGAAAGCTATTATGCGGCAAATCCAAAGCAGAACAATGACGACAGAACCGAGGAAGCCGATAAGGTTTCTGTTCGTATCGCTGCCATTCTTTCCGAAAAAGCATTCACGTTTTCGCCAAGTGAATATATTGGTATTCACAAAAAGTTGTTTTGGGGAATTTACAAGCACGCCGGCAAAATTCGTGATTATAATATAACCAAAAAGGAATGGGTGCTTGACGGAGCAACGGTTCTTTACGGCAATGCGGCAGAGCTTCGTCAGACTTTGGAATACGATTTTGAGCAGGAGAAGAAGTTCAGCTACAAAGGGCTTTCGACAGACGAGATTATAGAACATCTTGCATTCTTTATATCAAGACTGTGGCAAATTCATATTTTCGGAGAAGGAAACACAAGGACAACAGCGGTATTTTTCATTAAGTATCTGCGTTCATTGGGTTATGATGCAACAAATGATATTTTTGCGGAAAATGCGTGGTATTTCCGGAATGCACTTGTCAGAGCGAATTATACAGACTTAAAAAATGACATACATGAGACGACTGTTTATCTTGAAAGATTTATAAGAAATCTGCTCTTAGGCGAGAATAATGAGTTGAAAAACAGATATTTGCATATCAATCATCTTTTTGAAGAAAATGCGGATAAAAATGCGGAAATAAATGCGGGTATAAATGCGGAAATAAAAATATCCGAAAAGCAGAAAAAAATCATTTTAATGCTGAAAGAAGATCCGTATTGCACGATAAAAAAAATATCAGATAAACTTGATGTTAATCACAGTACGGTAGAAAGAAATATAAAAAAACTACGAGAAAACGGAATTGTTGAAAGAGTCGGTGCCCGAAAAGACGGCAAGTGGATTGTAAAAATCTAAAGAGAGAGGATTATCAAATATGGATACAAATAAGCTGGATGGTATGAGTATGGATTTGGAAAATGCGAATATGGGGAAGTTAAAGTCGGTGTTTCCGGAATGCTTTTCAGAGGGAAAGCTTGATATAGACAAGCTTTTATCTCTTTGCGGCGAATATATCGACAACGATTTTGAAAAATATAAGTTTGAGTGGAAAGGCAAATCAGAGTGTTTGCGGTTGGCACAGAAACGCTCAACGGGAACACTGCGCCCTTGCAAGGAAAAGAGCGTTAATTTTGACGATACGCAGAATGTCTACATAGAGGGCGATAACCTCGAAGTGCTGAAACTTTTGCAGACGGCATATTTTAACAAAATCAAAATGATATATATTGATCCTCCTTACAACACAGGCAATGACTTTGTATACGAGGACGATTTTGCCGATCCTATGGCACGGTATAAAGAGGTAACGCAGCAGACCACAAAATCCAATCCCGAAACAATGGGCAGATATCATACAAATTGGCTCAATATGATGTATCCGAGATTACGGCTTGCGGCAAATTTGCTTACCGATGACGGCGTAATTTTTATCAGTATTGATGAAATAGAAATGCCGAATTTAAGAAAAGTGTGCGATGAAATATTTGGAGAGGAAAATCATATTGCAGATTTTGTATGGCACAACAAACGTGGCGGCGGAAATGATGCAAAGTATGTGGCAGTAGAACACGAGTATGTTTTAATGTATGCAAAAAATGTTTCTAATTTAGACAGACTTTTTGTTCCATATTCACCCGAATATGTATCAAGATATAAAGAAGAAGACGAAATTGGAAAATACTTTTGGGATACATTCAAAAGAAAATCAGGAAAACAGTACTACCCGATTACCTGCCCGGATGGCACAGTGTTGGAAAATGATGAGTTTGGGAACCCTATAAGTTGGTTACGCTCTGAACCCAGATTTCGTGAAGATATAAGTAAAGGTGAAATAAGAATTATTAAGATAAACGATAAGTGGTCTGTTCAATTCAAGCAGAGAATGCCCGAAGGGAAAAAACCAAGAACAATTTTCTTGGAAGAATCAATTTTTGAAAAAGAAGGAACTACAGGCGATGGAAGCAGAGAGGTCTTGGAGTTGTTTACAAAAAACCTTTTCAACAACCCAAAACCATTAAATTTAATAAAACACTTATTAACATTTGATACAAAGGATAATGACATTATTCTCGACTTCTTCTCCGGCAGTGCTACAACTGCACACGCTGTAATGCAGCTCAACGCAGAGGACGGCGGCAACAGAAAGTTTATTTGTGTTCAGCTGCCGGAACTGTGTGATGAAAAATCCGAGGCGTACAAAGCCGGATACAAAACGATATGTGAAATCGGTGAAGAACGCATACGCAGAGCAGGTCAAAAGATACTTGAAGGACAGGATACTCAAATTGCAATGGGCGATGAGGAAAAGAAACCGCTTGATATCGGTTTTAAGGTTTTCAGGCTGGATACATCAAATCTCAAGCTTTGGGACAGCACACCAATTACGGGAGATAATCAGCTTGAAATGTTTACCGAGCGTATGAACTCAATGATTGAAAGCATAAAAGATGACAGATCCGATATGGATGTTATCTATGAAATTATGCTCAAAATGGGTGTTCCGCTTGACACGGCTGTTCAGTACATAGAAATTGACGGTAAAATCGTGTATATTGTCGGCGACTTCCTTTTGATGATTGCTCTTTATAACGATATAACCGCCGAGGATATAGATGCAATGGCGGCATATGCTCCGGCGAAAATCGTTTGTGCGGAACAGGGCTTTAAGGATGACACCGCTCTTTCAAATGCACATTATATTTTGAGAGATAAACAAATTGAATTAAAGTTGGTGTGAGGCGGTGGAGATATGAATGATAATAATATAATTGTATATCAAAACGACGACGGTTCTCTCCATATTGATGTGCACCTTGAAGACGATACCGTTTGGCTCACGCAGCAGCAAATGGCGGATTTGTATCAGACAAGCAAATCCAATGTAAGTGAGCATATAAAACATATATTTGAAGACGGCGAGTTGGATGAAAATTCAGTTGTTCGGAAATTCCGAACAACTGCGACGGACGGAAAAAATTATAATACAAAGTGCTATAATCTTGATATGATTATTTCGCTTGGTTATCGCGTGAAGTCTGTTACAGCAACCCGTTTCCGTCAATGGGCAACAAAAAGAATTAACGAATATATCCGCAAAGGCTTTACGATGGATGATGAGCGACTGAAAAACCTTGGCGGCGGAGGATACTGGAAAGAACTTTTGGAGCGTATCCGTGATATTCGTGCGTCCGAAAAAGTGTTTTATAGGCAGGTTCTTGATATATATGCAACGAGTATAGATTATGATCCGAGAGCCGAAATTTCTATTGAGTTTTTCAAAAAGGTGCAAAACAAAATTCATTATGCGGTTCACGGTCAGACAGCGGCAGAGGTTATTTATTCAAGAGCGGACAGTGAAAAAGAATTTATGGGATTGATGAGCTTTAAGGGCAGCAGACCGCATTTGAGTGACGCTGTTGTTGCAAAAAATTATCTTGACGAAAAAGAGCTTCGCTCACTTGGTCAGCTTGTTTCGGGATATCTTGATTTTGCAGAGCGGCAGGCAGAGCGTGAACAGGTTATGACAATGAAGGATTGGGCAGAGCACCTCGACAGAATACTCACAATGAGCGGAGAAAAACTGCTTGAAGGTGCCGGCAGTGTATCACATAAGCAGGCAATAGATAAAGCCACCGTTGAATATAAAAAATATCAGGCGAAAACCCTTAGTGAAGCGGAAGAGGACTATTTGAACGCTATCAAAAGCATTGAAAATAAGGCGAAAAAACAAGGTGACAAACAATGAAACTAAAATTTAAAAACCAACAATTTCAGACTGATGCTGTGAATGCCGTTGCCGATTTATTTTCCGGACAGGAGAAAATGCAGTCCACCTTTGAAATTACACAGGGACCGCAGCTCAGTTTGGTGGAAAATGAACTCGGAATCGGAAACGGAATACTTATATCTGATGAACAGTTAAACGCAAATATGCACGAGGTACAAAAAAGAAACAGCCTTGCACCGTCCGATATTCAAGACGGTATGCGTTCTTTCTGCATTGAAATGGAAACGGGCACGGGAAAAACCTATGTCTACACAAAGACGGTTTTTGAACTGCACAAACGCTACGGATTTACAAAGTTTATCGTTGTTGTGCCGTCTGTTGCTATTCGTGAGGGCGTATATAAATCTCTTGAAACCACAAGGGAGCATTTCCTGAACCAATACGACAATGTGCCGTACCGATATTTTATATACAATTCTGCAAAACTTTCGGAGGTCAAGCAGTTTGCCACAAGCAGCAATATAGAAATTATGATAATCAATATCGACGCTTTCAAAAAGTCGGAAAATATCATCAATCAGGCACAGGACAAGCTGAACGGCGAAACGGCAATGTCATACATACAAAACACAAACCCCGTTGTCATTATTGACGAACCGCAGTCTGTTGACAATACGCCAAAAGCAAAAGAGGCGATAAGCTCGCTCAATCCGCTTTGCGTGTTCAGATATTCCGCAACCCACAGGGAAAAGATGAATTTGCTTTATCGTCTGACGCCTGTTGACGCTTATCAAATGGGACTCGTAAAGCAGATATGCGTTTCATCAAATACAGTGGCAAATGATTTTAATAAGCCGTATATAAAGCTGTTGTCAGTATCGAATGATAACGGATTCCGTGCGAAACTTGAAATTGATGTGCAGAACAAGGACGGCATTGTATCGAGAAAAATCGTAACCGTAAAGCCGAATGACGATTTATTTCTTATATCGGGCGAAAGAGAACTGTATGAGGGATATTCCGTTGCCGGGATAGACTGTACCCCTGAAAGTGAAATGGTGGAGTTTTCAAATACCGAGTTTGTAAAGCTGGGTAAGGCAATCGGCAGCATAGATGAGAATATAATCAAAGAAGCACAGATAAGAAGAACCATTCAGGCACATCTTGATAAGGAACTCCGATATACCGAAAAAGGCATCAAGGTGCTTTCGCTGTTCTTTATTGATGAAGTTAAAAAGTACAGAACGGCTGACGGCGAAAAGGGTATCTATGCCGAAATGTTTGAGAAGTGCTATAGTGAGCTTATGAATATGCCAAAATATGCGGTGCTTAAAGCGAGGTTCACGGCGAATGCGGAGAAAGTGCATAACGGCTATTTTTCGCAGGATAAAAAGGGAACATTCAAGGATACAAAAGGCGATACCGTTGCCGATTATGACACATACAACACGATTATGAAGGATAAAGAGTGGCTTTTGAGTTTTGACTGTCCGCTCAGATTCATTTTCTCGCACTCGGCTCTTAAAGAGGGCTGGGATAACCCGAATGTTTTTCAGGTCTGCACACTTATTGAGCAGAAATCGACTTTCACCTGCCGCCAAAAAGTTGGCAGAGGTTTAAGGCTTTGTGTAAATCAGGACGGAGAGAGAATAGAAGATAAAAACATTAACATTCTTCATGTTATGGCAAACGAGTCATTCTCCGAATTTGCCGAAACGCTGCAAAAAGAGATTGAAACCGAAACAGGCGTTAAATTCGGTGTGCTTCAGATTAGCCTTTTCTCCGGTATGAAATACGAAGAAAAAATCGTTACCGAAAAGAAGGTTGATAATTCGGACGCACAACTTATAATGAATTATATGTCGGATCACGGATTTGTCGATGACAGCGGAAAGCCCACCGAAACGGCAAAGAAAGCAGTTGTTGAGAAAACCATAGAGCTTCCGAAACAGCTTGAAACCGCAAAAGAGTCTATCGAAAAGGCTATAACGGAGAACACTGCCGTAAAAGCAGACGATATAATAGGCAAAACATATACTGAAACGGTTATTGTTGAAAAGGAAGTGAGCTATGACGACGCGCAGGAGCTTATGCAGCACTTTGAGGACAAAGGCTATGTGTCAAAGTCGGGCAAGATAAAGGACACGATGAAAAATGCACTGCTTAGCGGTACTCTTGATTTGCCGAAAAAATTCGAGGCTGCCCGTGAACGCTTGGAAAGCGCTGTTAAGAAGGCTGATAATAAAGTGCCGGTCAGGGATGCTTCAAAAGAGGTTATTGTGCATCTTAAAAAGCAGGCAATGCTGTCGCCTGAATTTATGGAGCTGTGGAACAAGATTAAGCAGAAAACGGCTTATCGTGTGCAGATTGACACCGAAAAGCTTGTTGAGACTTGCGTGAAAGAGCTTAAAGCTATGGAGCCGATTCCGAAAGCAAGGCTTGTTTCCAAAACGGCAAATATCAACATTCAGAATCCCGGCGTAACCTATACCGAAAGGGAAATGCGTGTGATGGATTTGGAGGATACATATTCAAGCCTTCCGTATATTCTCGGAATTATCAGTGAAGAAACGCTTATAAAGCGAGCAACCGTTGCGAGGATAATTATTGAGAGCGGCAGAGGCGGAGATTTTCTTAACAATCCGCAGGCGTTTTTGGAAAGATGCCTTGAAATCATAAAGAAAAACCGCCACGCTTTGGCGATAGACGGAATCAAGTATGTTAAGCTTGACGGTCAGGAGTACTACGCACAGGAGATTTTCGATTCAGAGGAGTTGTCGGCAAATCTTGATAAAAATGCAGTTGCGGTAAATCGCAGCGTGTATGACTATATAATTTATGACAGTTCAACAATAGAAAAACCGTTTGCAAAAGCACTTGATGACGATCCTGATGTTAAGATGTTCTTTAAGATACCGGAGCGATTCAAAATCGAAACGCCGATAGGCACATATAACCCCGATTGGGCTGTATATTTGGAGCGTGACGGAGACAAAAAGATGTACTTCATACTTGAAACAAAAGGAACGACCGACCTTTTTGGTTTGCGTACTCCTGAACAGCTTAAAATTCATTGTGGAACAGAGCATTTCAAGGCTCTCGAAAACGGAGCGGAGATGTATGTTGCAAAGAATTGGGGTAAATTCAAGGTTGAGCATTAAACAAAGGAGATGTATGGGCGGCTATGGATCAAACGGTGATTATAGCGGTAAATTCGGGTGTTGTCTTGCGGATGATAGGAAACACAGGGCAGTATGTCAAAGAGTTCGCCGACGCAATGAAGTTTGCAGATGAAATTGAGGCATATGAATACATAGAAAGACACGGACTTGAAAAACTGTCATCTGTGAGGAAATATTAAGAAAAGCGGCATAAAATTATTGCCGCTTTTTCTATTGCCTTTTTGTTGTATTTGGGTACGGAAAATGGAAGAAATTTGAGGAGGCGGAAGTGGATTTAACTGTGTTGCTTTCAAATTCATTAAATCATCCGACCAGGGAGATGCATAAGATGTTTGCAGCGTCGCTTATTGAAACAATATTTGAATAGTAACCGAATTGGACAGAAACGTATTGCTGAGGAGCTTTTGAAGCATATAAAGCATATAAAGCAAAATATTACGATTTGAAAGCGGTATGAGTGAAAAGGCTGACTGACTCGAAAATGAAATCAGCAATATATGTGTAACAACAAGAAGTTGTTAAAAATTTAAAAAACCTCTTGACAACCACAATATATTGTGGTATAGTATTATTGTAAAGCAAATTTGTGCAGGGGATTCCCAAAACCTTTTCGGGTTTAAACACACGAGATGTCG
>CAKSIW010000068.1 GCA_934463175.1 uncultured Clostridia bacterium
GGTGTGAACACATCGGCAAAAAACATTATTATTACATCAAATAAAAAAGGTATTAAACCTCTGCGGCAATTTGATGCTAAAAATATAGCCGGTCGTGCTGGCAGGTTTTATCAACATTACTCAGGAAGAGTCATTGATTTAAACAATGATTTTGAGAATATTGTTAATGGACAGCCTGAAGTGTTGGAGCATAAGAACTATGATGTTAATTCACCTAAAACAGATGTTGACTACCAGATAACAAAAGATAAATATTTGTCTGGAAGCGAGCATCGTGATAAAGAAACTATTGAATCTCAAATTATCGCATCTGAGATTCCAGCAGATGTTTTTAATTGTTTCCGAGTTGTTGGTCCAAAGGATAAACTAACACTTTACGGGTATATTTCGCGTATGCCGTGGTGGTTTGCGAATGAAATTAACCAGGTATCTGTAAAATTGGCACAAAGTAATGCACGCAGTTTATATTGGGATGGATTTCAAAAAATTATAGAGTTAATTTTTCCGATAGTACATGAGGATAAACTCAAACGGCTTATTTCTGTCCGAACGGGGCGGCAGCAACGATATTCTCTTATTACTGTGTTATTAAGTTCATATCTTGAAGGCGGATTCATTTCGATGGTTCGTTTTTATACGAATAGACAAGACCTGCCTAAAACCAAAGATGAAGCGGTTCGGATAGTAGCAGACTTTGTTTATAATGTTTTCAAATATCATTTAGTAAAATATCTTGGCCTTTTTGATATTTTGTATCGATATCATATTTCAAAAGTTAAGGGTATTGATATTGAAAATGTTGCAGGATTAGGATTGCTACTTCAAAAATTGGAATATAATGCACTTTCGCCAACGGCTCGAAAAGTAAGCGATTATGGAGTGCCTTTTAAACTTGTGGACTGCTATGATAGTAAAGTCCCATATGACAAAGACAATTTTGATGCTTACGAAAGGCATATTGATCGAGAAGTATCTGAGCTCATTCAGTAAATACCACATATACCTCCTGCCACGCCCCAAACCGCCCAAGTTTTTGCATATTCCCATTTGCAAAAACTGCCCGCTTTCCTGGCGGTCAAAACGAGCGTTTCCATCCGGCGAAACGCTCACTTTCCCAGCTAGCCGTGCCAGCAGGTATAACACACTACACTTTGCAAGCAAAGTTGTGTGCCAAAGGGGTACCCTTTGGAAACCCATTTTGCCGCAATATCGGCAAAATAAAATAGCAGGAAGTTCTGCTTTGCATACTTCCTGCTATTTTAATATGGGCGTTATTCTATCGCCCATATTAACCGTTCTATTTTATCACATCCGTATGTACGGTAGATTTTGAAATTCCAAATTTTTTGGCGGCTTCTCTGACTGTGCATTTATGTTCGATTATGTAATTTGCAAGCTCGACTGTCCTTTCTTCTATGTGATATTGACGCATTGTATCACTCCCATTTTTTGTTGTGCTGTTACATATATATGATAAAGCTTTGAAATTTAGTATTTTTTATGATACATGCGAAAACAAAGAAAGCGGTTCAGATTCCGAATGTTTCGGAATCTGAACCGCTCTGAATGCAGCACCCGTAAAGCCGATTTGAATTTTTTCGGCTTTATCGGGTGTCATACAAACTATTTCAGCGTTAATCCGTCATTGAATGCTTTGCCGACCACATCACCAATCTTGCGATACGTATGGTGTACGGGGTCATAGGTGATGGGGGTGAAGTTTCCCAAATCAATTTTGCCGTTTTCGTCAAGAATTTTTTCGTCAGCGCAGACGTTTACGATTTCGCCGACAAGCCTGCAAGTCTCTTCATCATAACTGATGAGCCTGCATTCAAGTGCCATAGGCAGCTCCTCAAAGAGCGGAGCGTCCGCAAATTCACTCTTTACAGCGTGCCAGCCTGTTTTTTTGATTTTATCGGGTTCGCTGTTTCCCGAAACGATACCGACATAATCGCACGCAGCAACGTTTTCCGCGTCCGCAATGCTCACCGTGAATGCACCTCTTGCAAGGATGTTTTTGGTCGTTTTGTGTCCTGCACTCACGCAGATTGAAATTTCTGTTTCTTCACTGATTCCGCCCCACGCAGCATTCATTGCGTCGGGCTTTCCGTTCTCGTCATATGAGCCGATGATAAGCACCGGCATAGGATACAGAATTGCTTTTGCTCCAAAATTTTTTCTCATAATAATACATTCCTTTCATAATATGATTTATTTTAATAATACAGCTTGTTTTTGATTAATAAAATGATTCATCAGAATTATAACCGCAGTACCCGTAAATGAACCTATTGGTATAGGAAATAAAGCATATGTTATTAAATCGAAATTGTCATCAATTACGAACAAAACACATAAAAGAATCAGAATAACATAATAAGCAGAGCTTAACGGTATATACGAAATTAAAAATTTTGCTTTCGTATATCTCAATAGCATTAACGGTATTAATCCTGCCAATATACTGCAAACCACCAGAACCACACTATGCCGGACTCCGTTTATAACATCTTGAGTCGGTTGTTTTCCGACAAATTCTTCTCTGCCGGTAAACAACATTATAATATATGTATACGCGATACAAAGCAATGCTGAAAATAATGCTTGTACCAAAGCAGATTTGTTTGCCTTTCTCCATGAGTCAATTCTGATCGTTTTCATTTTCGGACTTTTTCACTCCATTCCTTTTCTTTAAATCCAACCAAAACAAAATCTTTGCCGATTAAAAGCGGGCGTTTGACCAACATTCCGTCTGCTGCCAGCAGTCTTAACTGTTCTTCTTCCGACATATTCGGGAGCTTGTCTTTCAGCCCCATTGATTTATACAAAAGACCGGATGTGTTAAAGAATTTCTTTAACTCAAGACCACTCATTTTGTACCATTCACCCAATTCTTCAAAGGTGGGGTTGTCTTCTTTTATGTCACGAAGTTCATAGACGGCATTGTTGTCATCAAGCCATTTCTTTGCCTTTTGGCAAGTTGTGCATTTGGGGTAACAAATAAATTTCATCATAAATTCTCCTCGCTTTCTTGTCTGAATCCGTTTCACATTTTCATAACATTATCCGTCCAAAGCTCGCACTGCGTCATCACGGTCTGCACCGCATCGTCCATGCCCTCCGGCGGATATTTATGCTTTTTTAAAAGCTTTTTAATCAGCATACGCATTTTTGCTCTTGCCGATTCTTTTTTCTGCCAGTCAACGGTTCTGTTTTTGCGCAGCGTGTCAGCCAGTTCCTTTGTGATTGCGATAAGCTCCTCATTTTCGTAAAAATCTTTTATTGCCTGCGGTTTTGTGAGCGCATCGTAAAACGCAAGCTCGTCGGCAGTGAGACCAAGTTCGCCGCCCTCTTGCTGCGCTGAGGCAATCTGTTTTGCAAGCTTCAGCATTTCTTCAATGACTTCTTCATTCGTGAGCATACCGTTTAAGTATGCATTAAGCGAACGCCGCATAATCTCGCTGAATTTCTCTGATTTAACAACATTTGTTCTGCGGTATACCGACACCTGCTCCGCAATAAGCTTTTTCAAAAGCTCAACCGCAAGATTCTTTTCTTTCATATTCGCAACTTCTTCAAGAAACTTCGGATCAAACAAAGAAAACTCTCCTTTTATATCCGAAAAAAGATTAATCACACCGTCACTCTTAATGCTCTGCCTTAAAAGCTCGCCGATTCGCGCGTTCATTTCGGGCAGTGAAATTTTCTTTTCCGCACCGGTGTTTGCAAGCCGCAGAACAAGCACACGCACGGCGTCGAAAAATGCGGCTTCAATGCGGTCGCTCTCACAAACCATTGACGAGCAAAGCGACAATGCCTGATGAAGCATGAGAGCCTCTTTCACAAAAGCGGCTTTGTCCTCAGCCCTTTCGCGTGCGATAATAAAGTTCATTGCACCGCTGATTGTCCTTGAACGCTCAAGATCCGTTCCCGTCTTGAACTTAGAATAATCAAATCCGTGAAATTTATCACGGCAGACAGATAATTTTTCCGAAAATTTTGGATATGCAGCCTTCGACACATCAGTATCGCCGTAATTCTTTTTATCACGGGCGGTATAGTCATTCATTGCCTGCTTCAGAGCGGAAGCAATTCCAACATAGTCAACAACAAGTCCGCCTTCTTTGTCGCGGAATACGCGGTTGACACGGGCGATCGCCTGCATGAGATTGTGTCCTGACATGGGCTTGTAGACATACATTGTCGCAAGTGACGGCACATCAAAGCCCGTCAGCCACATGTCAACAACAATGGCAATTTTAAGAGGGCTTGCGTTATCCTTGAATTTTTTTGCAAGCTCTTCCTTATAGTGTTTGTTCCCGATAATCTTGCGCCATTCTTCGGGGTCTTTGTTGCTTTCGGTCATAACAACCGCAACTTTTTCAGTCCATGCAGGGCGAAGCTCTGAAATGCGCTTGTATATCTTCATGGCAATGTCACGGGAATATGCAACAATCATGGCTTTCCCCGTAAGCAGATTTTCTCTGTTGTTCTCGTAATGGTCAAGAATATCACACACAAGAGAATTGATTGTGTTCTCGTTGCCGAGAACTGCTTCCGTCTGACCAAGCATATGCTTGCTTTTTTCGATAACTTCCCCGTCCGCATTCTGAGCCATAATGTCATATTCAGCGTCAATCAGCCTTAATGCCGACTCATCAAGATTAAGCTTTATCACGCGGCTTTCATAGTAGACAGGACGGGTTGCGCCGTCCTCAACCGCCTGCGTCATATCATATATGTCGATGTAATCGCCGAACACCTCACGGGTGCTGCGGTCTTTTGACGAAATCGGCGTCCCTGTGAATCCGATGTATGTAGCATTTGGCAGTGAATTGCGGATAATGCGCGCCGTGCCGGTTGTATATTTAAATGTATTCTTTCCGTCTTTGTTTTTAATAATCTTAACCTTTTCGGTGAGACCGTATTGCCCCCTGTGCGCCTCATCAGCCATAACAATGATGTTGCGGCGTTCGGACAGAGCCTCGTGCGATTCCTCAAATTTCTGCATTGTGGTGAATATAATGCCGTTTGCCTGTCTGCCCGCGAGAAGAGATTTCAAATGCTCACGGCTTTCTGCGTGCATGGGGTCTTGTCTTAAAAAGTCCTTGCATTTGGCAAACTGCCCGTATAGCTGGTCGTCAAGGTCGTTTCTGTCTGTTATGACAACGATTGTCGGGCTGTCCAGTGCCTCTTGCAGCAAGTGTGCATAAAACACCATGGAAAGCGACTTTCCGCTGCCCTGCGTATGCCAGAACACACCGCCCTTGCCGTCGGTGGCGGCAGCGTGTTTTGTGGACTCAATCGCTTTTCTGACTGCGAAATATTGATGATATGCCGCAAGAATTTTGAAAGACTGATCCTCTCCGTGTGAAAAACAAATGAAGTTTTTGATGATGTCAAGCAGCCGTTCCTTTTGAAACATTCCCTCAAAGAAAGTGTCAAACTGCGCATGCTGTGTGTGTTCATAGTCACCGTCCTTTGTTTTCCATTGCATAAAACGATCCTCGCCGGAGGTGATTGTTCCGGCTTCATTTGTTGCCAAGTCGCTCATAACGCAGACGGCATTATAGATGAACATTGACGGGATTTCCTGCATATAGTTGCGGAGCTGCCGATATGCTTCGGACGCGTCCGTATCTTCCCGTGACGGAGATTTAAGCTCCATTAAAACAACAGGCAAACCGTTCAAAAAGAGAATCACGTCGGGGCGTTTGGTGCTGTTTTCAATGAATGTCCATTGATTGGCAATGATGAAGGAGTTGCTGTCGGGGTTTTTGAAGTCAACAATATAGACAATTGAGGAACGCTCTTCGCCGTCTTTAAAATATTTAACCTCAATTCCGTTTTGCAGATAGTCTGTGAACACCGCGTTTTTCTGCACAAGCTCGCCGTTTTCAAAGTTTTTGAGCTTGAATAGGGCGTCTTGGATTGCGTCATCGGGCAGACCGCTGTTCAAACGATAAAGAGCGTCAAGCAAAACCTCATCATATAGCGGACTGTAAAAATCCCTTTCTACATCGGGTCCGTATACGTATTCATACTCTAAATCGTTTTGAAACAGTTCTATTATTGAGTTTTCATAGTCGGCTTCTGTAAATGCAACGCTCATTGTTTCAACTCCAATCTGTTATATATCAATCTCCGAAACATCAAGCTCGCCGGACATAAGCTTTGGCAATAGTGTATCACGCATTTCCGCAAGCAGAGTATTTTCGTAGGTACGAGATACAATTTCCTCAAACATTGGCTTTACAAGGCAATTGAACTCTCGGATTTCATCGGTTGTTGGCGAGTATATAGGCATTTTGCGTAATTCACCTAAACTGATATATTTTTGAGTGCTACCCGCAAGACATTTTTCAATATGTTGTAGTGTCCTCTCACTTTTAAGGTAGCAAAGAAAATAATATGCGAGTTCGGGAGTATGAGAGGTTTTGAACAATGCCACATTTTTTATGGCGAAGTCAATAGCCTCATATGGAATATAAGATATTAATCCAATAGTCCCTATCATACTCATCAAAATGTCTTTAGTTTCAACAAGGCTGCGTTCGTTTATTTTATCAAAATCAGCCTTGGATATGTGGTTTGCTGAAGCTTTGTCAACACCAAATGATAAAAGATGTTTTGAAGTAATAAGATAGTATCCCGTTGTTTGTACTTTAGGCGAATCGTGAGTGCCATCTCTAACATCAATAATGCTTGTTAATTCGACTGATTCACTGTTTACCTCGGAAAACATCTTATTATACACAGCTTGTGCTTGCTGCTCTAAATTATTGTTTATTGCATTGTTTAGTTCAATTTTGTCATCAATATTAGATAAAATTTTTGTTATTCGAGATTGAGTATCAATATTGGGTATATCAACATCTATATTAGCAAAAGTGTCTCTTGTTATTGTATCGAAAACAGAACCGTGGGTCATTGCTTTAAGTTTTCTCACGCTGTGTTTTATCAAGTAATACAAGAAGGTGCTGTCAATGTTGTCTTTAGCTCTTATACCATAACAAGACTGATTAAAAGCCATCGGAAACGGTATCATAGCCAGTTCTCCAACAGTTCCTCTGGCTGAAATGATGATGTCATTTTTTTTTAGTAACTTTGTGGAACTATTATTAAGACCTTCCTCAGTAATAGTTTTCTCTGAAAAGTATACATATCGGTTCTCATTATTAAAATCTTTTACTGACAACCAGTTAATATTGCCGTTCCAATATTCAGGTTTGGATGTTTTTGGGGTACCACCTCCAATTATATCCATAACTTCAGAAAGTTTACACTTCATACCCAATCGCCCCCAGTTTACTGCGGATTTCATCTTCCAGCTCATGCGACTTTTTGAACATATCCGAAAGCTCGGAAGTGAGACGAGACATTTTTTCTTCAAACAGTTCACTGTCGTCCTCTTGTTCTTCAATTCCAACATATCTGCCGGGAGTTAAAATAAAGTCCTGCTTTTCGATTTCCTGAAGGTCACAGGCGGCACAGAAGCCTTTGACATCTTCAAGTGTACCTTCTTGGAATGCCGTAAATGTATCTGCCAGCTTCTCTATATCTTCATCGGTAAAATCTCTGTGCTTACGGTCAACCATATGCCCCATTTTGCGTGCGTCAATGAAAAGGGTTTTGCCCTTTTGCTTTTTGTTTTTGGAAATAAACCAAAGCGTAACGGGAATTGTGACGCTGTAGAAAAGCTGTGTGGGCAAAGCAACAATGCCTTCCACAAGGTCAGCCTGAATGATCTTTTTTCTGATTTCGCCCTCACCGCCTGACTGTGACGACAGTGCGCCGTTGGCAAGCACAAGACCGATTTTCCCGTTCGGTGCAAGGTGGTGAATCATATGCTGAATCCATGCATAGTTGGCATTTCCCGCAGGCGGTGTGCCGTATTTCCACCGAACATCGTCTTTGAGCTTTTCCTGTCCCCAGTTTGAAAGGTTAAACGGCGGATTTGCCATAATAAAGTCAGCTTTCAGCGTTTTGTGCAAATCGTTGAAAAATGTGTCCGCCTGATATGCTCCGAAATCCGCGTCAATACCGCGGATAGCCATATTCATTTTTGCCATTTTCCATGTGTCGGCGTTTGATTCCTGACCGTAAACCGCAATTTCACCGCGTGTTCCGCTGTGCGCCTGAATGAATTTCGCGCTCTGAACAAACATGCCGCCGCTGCCGCAGCAGGGGTCATATACACGGCAGTTTTTAAACGGCTTCAGGACTGCAACAATTGTTTTAACGATACTTGCCGGAGTGTAAAACTCACCGCCCTTAACGCCTTCATAGGCTGCAAACTGCGCAATGCAATATTCATATGTTCTGCCGAGAAGGTCTTTGCTTTCCTCTGTGCCGCCCATATCCATATTTGTGAACAGGTCAACAACGTCACCCAAAACGCGCTTGTCAAGATCGGGGCTTGCATAGTTTTTCGGAAGGACATTTTTCAGTGCCGCATTTTCTTTTTCAATGGCACGCATTGCATTGTCGATGATTGTGCCGATTTCGGGCGTGTGGGCATTTGAGGCAATTCTGCCCCACCTTGCCTCCTCGGGCACAAAGAAAATGCTTTCCTCAGCATAGGCGTCTCTGTCGTCCTCGAATCCGTCGCCCTCGTCAATCAACTGCCGGTAACGCTTTTCAAATGCGCTTGAAATATACCGCAGGAATATAAGCCCCACAATAACTTTTCTGTATTCCGCAGCCGGAATATGTCCCCAAAGAACGCACGCCGCGTCCCAGATTTGTTTTTCAAAGCCGATGTTGGCACTGCTTGAAGCCATGTTTTTTCTCCTAACCCGTTTTAAATCTTCCGCAGAATCCGTCACTCGGTTTTCCGCGCGCCCTGCGTCTGCATAAATCTTCCGCAGAGTCCGTCACTCGGTTTTCCGCCGCGCCCTGCGTCTGCGGACGCTTTCGCGGTGCTGCATATAGTATAGCATATTTGAGATGATAAAATCAATAATAATGTAAAAATTTGTTTATTTAATGCTCAAATTCCAATATTTTCACAAAATTATTTATAATTAACAATTTAAAAGGAGAAAAAAATGATTTTTTATTGAAAAAAACATTGACCTTTTTTAAAAATTATGATAATATGTCAATACAGACGATAGAGGTGCGGGAATTATCAGTAAGGATTTTTGGAGTTGCTCCCGGTCGGATAGCCGAATCCCGAAAGGAATTGTCGCCGAAGAATATGTCGGGTGTCCGTCCGCCGTGTTCTGGTTGTATGTATAAGATATATGCAACTGTCACATTCGTGGAGCGCTATCCGTAGTTTTTGGTATTTTGGTTAATGATTTTTCAAGCCGTGTACGTTTAACTATGAGCGTTCACGGCTTTTTGTTTTGTGATTTGTCTGAATATTTTAAAAAGGCGGTAGAGACAGATGAAAAAAATTATTTCGGTTCTGATTGCAGCAGTGCTCGCCATCGGCATGACGGGCTGCGGCTCACAGAAAAAGGAAAGCGCGAATGACGGCGATGTTCTGCGTGTCGGCATGGAATGTAACTATGCCCCCTATAACTGGTCGCAGGCGGACGATTCCGACGGCGCAATTGCAATTGCAAATGTTGACAATATGTACACAAACGGATATGACGTTCAGGTCGCAAAGAAAATTGCGGATTCACTGGGCAAAAAGCTTGAAATCTATGCTTATGAATGGGACAGCCTCATTCCGGGCGTTCAGTCGGGAAAGTTTGACATGATTATTGCAGGTATGAGTCCGACCTCAGAGAGAAAGGAAAAGATTGACTTTTCGGACAACTATTTCACCTCAAACCTTGTCATTGTCACAAAGAAGGACGCACTGGACGATGTCAAGACAATTGCGGATTTGAAGGACAAGAAGATTGCGGCGCAGTCGGGAACATTCCATCTTGATGCTCTCACGGAGCAGTCTGAGGCAAAGGTGAGCGAGCTTGCGGATTTCTCAACAATGTTCATTGCTCTCGGTGCAGGCACGATTGAGGGATATGTGGCAGAGGAGCCGACCGCAATGGCGGTTTGTGAGGATCCTGCATACGGATATGTTGCATTTGTCAACAATGACACAGGCTTCAAGGTTGCGGATGATGATGTCAGCATTGCGGTCGGTGTCAAGAAGGGTTCGGAGCTGAAGGATAAAATCAACGGTGTTCTTGCCGATTTCAACACAGACGCTCAGAAGGAGCTTATGGAAGAAATGGTCAGAATCGCACCGTCGGAAGAATAATTTTTGGCAGGTAGATTAAATGGCAGATTTTTTAAAGGAAGTTGCAGATATATTGGTTAAATACCGCGGATATTTTCTTCAGGGTATCGGCTACACAATGCTGATTGCGCTTGTGGGAACAACGGTTGGCTTGGTGATCGGTCTGATTACGGGAATTGTGCGGACGATTCCCGAATCGAAGAACCCGTTTGTCAGAGTGCTGCTCAGAATTGTGAATGCGCTGATAAGCATTTATGTTGAAATATTCAGAGGAACTCCGATGATGGTTCAGTCCATGGTCATTTTCTGGGGATATGCCTTCATGAATGACGGGCAGACGCTGCCGCTGATTCCGGCAGGTATCTTCATTGTGTCGATTAACACCGGTGCATATATGGCAGAGATTGTGCGCGGAGGTATTATTTCAATTGACAGAGGGCAGTTTGAGGGTGCATATTCCATTGGAATGAACCACTGGCAGACGATGATAAACGTGATTGTGCCGCAGACAATGAGAAACATTTTGCCTGCAATCAGCAATGAGTTTGTCATCAACATCAAGGACACCTCGGTGTTGAATGTCATCGGCGTGACGGAGCTTTATTTCTTCACGGCGAAGATTTCCAAAATGACATGGGCAATTTTTGAAACATATGTGGTTGCCTGTGTGATATATTTCATTCTCACGTTCACGATAACGCGTATTCTGAAATATGCGGAGCATAAAATTGACGGACCTTCATCATATCTGATACATCATTCGTCAACAATGCCCGATGAAAGCTTCATGGCAGAGGAGGGCGGAAAATGAGCGAAAAGGATTCAAACACGATAATATCAATCAAGGGCTTGAAAAAAAGCTTTGGCGAAAATGTTGTCCTCAAGGACATAAACTTCTCGGTCAGCCGCGGCGATGTCACCTGTATCATCGGCTCGTCGGGTTCGGGAAAGTCCACAATGCTCAGGTGTATTAACCTTCTTGAAGAGCCGACGGGCGGAGAGATTGTTTATGACGGAAAGAACATTCTTGAAACGAAAAACATTCCTGCCTACAGGGCAAAGGTTGAAATGGTTTTCCAGAGCTTCAATCTTTTTGAAAATATGACCGTGCTGAAAAACTGCATGATCGGTCAGAGAAAGGTTCTGAAGGCTGACAAGGAAACCGCAAGGCGTGAGGCAATGTTCTATCTCGAAAAGGTCGGAATGGCACCGTATATCAACGCGAAGCCGAGACAGCTTTCGGGAGGACAGAAGCAGAGAGTGGCAATTGCAAGGGCACTTGCGATGAAGCCTGATGTGATTCTTTTTGACGAGCCGACCTCGGCACTCGACCCTCAGATGGTCGGTGAGGTTCTGGAGGTCATCAAGAACATTGCAAATGAAGGACTCACAATGATCATTGTGACTCATGAAATGGCATTTGCGCGCGATGTGTCAAATCATGTTGTTTTCATGAAGGACGGAGTGATTTGTGAGGAAGGAACACCCGAGGAAATATTCAAAAATCCGAAAAAAGACGAAACGAAAGCGTTTCTGTCGAGGTTTATGAATCAATAACAAAGGCAAAAGAGCGACAGCTGCATGACTGCCGCTTTTGCTGTAATAAACAGAGAGACTGCGTATCATAATAAAAACTGTAGGCTGCGTATGCGGCAGAATGGAGAGTGTTTTATATGAACATATGGCATGACATTGATGAATCAAGGGTGACCTCAACAAATTTTTATGCGGTTATTGAGATTCCGAAAGGCGGAAAGTCGAAATATGAGCTTGACAAGGCAACGGGACTTCTGAGGCTTGACAGGGTTTTATATACGTCAACCCACTATCCTGCAAACTATGGGTTCATTCCGCGGACATATGCCGAGGACAATGACCCTCTTGACGTTCTTGTGCTTTGCTCGGAGACAATTCAGCCGATGTCGTTGGTTGAATGCTTCCCAATCGGGGTCATAACAATGACCGATAACGGGGAGGCGGACGAGAAAATAATTGCGATACCTGTGAATGACCCGAGTTATAACATGTATCATGATATTTCGGATTTGCCCAAGCATATTTTTGACGAAATGGCGCATTTCTTTTCGGTGTATAAAGCACTTGAAAACAAGAAAACGGCTGTTGACAAGGTGGACAGAAAAGATGTTGCGGAACAGATCATTAAAAAGTCAATTGAAAGATATAAAGAACATTTTGCATAAGAAAAAGGCGGTGCGCTTTTGCGCACCGCTTCTTTTTATGCCGCACTTTTACATGAGACTGCACACCATGTCTGCATATCCTGCCGGGTCGTCAATATCCATTCCTGCAATGAGCAGAGACTGGTTATAGAGAATCTCGGCATATTTTTTTGCCTTATCGCTGTCATTTTCCCATGCATTCTTCAATGCTTCAAAAGCAGGGTGGGAGGGGTTCAGCTCAAGAACTCTTTCAGCTTTCATTCCGCCCGACATTTCATCTCCGCCGGGGATTGATTTGAAATATTTCTCCATTTCAAGTGTGATTGCGCCTTCCGTTGTCAGGCAAACGGGGTGGCTTTTCAGCTTGTTTGAGATTTTCACGCTTGCAACCTTCCCGCCGAGCGATTCCTTGACAAAGTCAAGCAGTCCGCGGTTGTCCTCTGTCTGTTTTTCGGTTTCCTTTTTCTCGTCCTCGGTTTCAATGCCGAGATCCTTGTCGTTAACCGATTTGAACTGTTTTTCTTCAAATGCGCCGAGAACCTGAACCGCAAATTCGTCAACGCTGTCGGTCATATAAAGAATTTCATAGCCCTTGTCCTTAATCAGCTCGGTCTGGGGCAGAGTGTCAAGCTTTGCTGCCGATTCGCCGCAGGCATAATAGATGAATTTCTGCTCCTCGGGCATACGGCTCACATAGTCGGCAAGCGACACAAGCTTTTTCTCGGTTGATGATTGGAACATGATCAGGTCGGAGAGCAAGTCTTTGTGCATTCCATAGTCGTTCACAATGCCGTATTTGAGCTGAACGCCAAAGGCTTTGTAGAATTTTTCATAGCCCTCGGGGTCGTCCGTCATCATCTTTTTCAGCTCGCTTTTGATTTTCTTTTCAAGGTTTGCTGCAATGATTCTCAGCTGCTTGTCATGCTGAAGAATCTCTCTTGAAATGTTGAGCGAAAGATTCTGCGAATCAACAACGCCCTTGACAAAACGGAAATGCTCGGGTATGAGGTCGCTGCACTTGTCCATAATCATGACACCGCTTGTGTAGAGCTGGAGTCCCTTTTCAAAATCCTTTGTGAAATAGCCGTACGGTGCTTTTGCGGGTATGAAAAGCATTGCCTTGTAGGTCACAGCACCCTCGGCATTGACGCGGATAACTCTGACAGGGTCCTCCGAGTCATAGAAATGCTCTTTATAGAAGCTCTTGCATTCATCGTCTGTGACCTCGCTTTTGCTGCGCTGCCAAATCGGAATCATGCTGTTGACTGTCTCGTTTTCGACATATGTTTCTGTCTTTGTCTTTTTGTTTCCGTTCTCGTCCGTCTCGTCTGTTTCAACACTGCGTGTCTTTTCAATGTCCATTTTGATTGGGTATCTGATGTAGTCGGAATATTTCTTAATCAGACTGCGAAGTCTGTAGATTTCAAGAAATTCGCCGTAGCTCTCGTCCTCTGTGTCGTCCTTGATTGACATGATTATGTCTGTTCCGACCTTGTCCTTGTGTGTCTCGGATATTGTATATCCGTCAGCACCGTCCGATTCCCAGCAATATGCAGACTCCGCGCCGTATGCACGCGAGATGACCTTAACC
>CAKSIW010000069.1 GCA_934463175.1 uncultured Clostridia bacterium
CAATCAGTTTCGTTGAAATGTGCGTGCGTTTCAGCACAGCAAAGCCGCTGACTGCGGCTTTAATCTGTGCGGCGTCAAAAATTCTTTGTTCGAGCAAAGCAATTCCGACACATGACCAATTACGGCGCGCAGGGGGAATGGGGGCTGCGCCCCCATAAAAAAGGGTGTGGGAGAATCCCCCACAAAAGAGTTTAGGGAACAGCGTTCCTCATAAAGAGAGATTTTGGAAATTCCCCATAAAAAAGAGGTTGCGGAGGCAACGCCTCCGCATTTTTTATATATGCTTCATATTCTTTATATCAATTTCCTGTTCCTTATATCCTTCAATATAATTAAGAACCGCAGAAGGATCTTCAAAAAACTCATAAAGCCTGAGGGTGTTGCCCTTCATAAATCCGCCGTCTGCCGACTTTTTCATAAGCTCGGTTATTATATCATAATATCCCAGCGTGTTCAGAACAGCAATTGCCTTTCGGTGACGGTTCAGCTGTTTCAGCGTCAGAACCTCAAAAAACTCCTCAAACGTTCCGATTCCGCCCGGTGTCATTATGAACGCATCAGAGCTGTCCTCCATAATCTGCTTTCTTTCGCGCATTGTATCGGTGTATATAAATTCAGTGCATTTGTCATATAACACACCGTCAACCTTGAAAAATCTCGGCGAAACTCCGATTATATGTCCGCCGCCGCGCGTCATTCCGCGTGCCGCCGCACCCATAAGTCCGTGTGCTCCGCCGCCGTAAACCAAAGTATGTCCGCGCCGCGCCATTTCCTCGCCCAGACGCTCCCCCGCTTCTATGTACCTTTTATCAATCTCGTTGCTTGAAGCACCGTATACGCATATTTTCATAAAGCCCGCTCCTTTCCGTTTTACAGTCTGATATTGCCTGTGCTTATAATTATATTATAATTTCCGAAAATTATCAATACAATTTTAAAAATATTTTTTTTCGGACAGCACGCGCAGAACCTCTTTAATGAAATCAAAAACGCGCTTTGCGGAGCTTATGCTTATTCTTTCTTTTGTTGTGTGTATGTCAAAAATATTCGGTCCGAATGAAATGCAGTCGAGAATATTTCCTGTATGTGCGGAAAATATTCCGCATTCAAGTCCTGCATGAATTGCGCTCACTGTCGGCTCCTTTCCGAACATTCGGCGGTATTCCGCGCCGCACAGCGCGGAAATTTCGGAATTTTTGTTCGGTTCCCACGGCGGATATGCACCGCAGACATGCACCGACCCACCGAGAGCCTCACACAATGCCGATGTCTTGTCAGCGCAATCCTCAAGCTCAAATGACGACATGCTCCGATGGGATATGTGGAGCTGAAGGCTCTCCTCACAGCACACTGCAATTGCAAGGTTTGCGGAGGTCTGAACAAAGCCTTCAATGTCACGGCTCATTGAAATGACCCCGTTCTGATTCAGACGCAGAAGCAGCAGTGCAGATGACAGCGATTCGCTTGAAAATACGCGGAATTTGCCGCTTTCTCCTTCCGAAAAGCATATTTCAAGCTTCGGATCGGTTGCGGAAAACTCACATCTGAGCTTTTCACCAAGCCTTTCCGCCGCGTCCTTCACCTCATCAATTTTTTCGGGGCATACAGCCGCGGAAAAAACTGCCGACACGGGAATTGCATTATCCTTTGTACCGCCGCAAAATTCAATGAGCCTCAAATCAAAATCACGGCAGAGAAACCGCAGAATCCGCGCGGCGGCAGTAATGGCATTTGCTCTGCCGCAGCCGATTTCCACCCCCGAATGACCGCCCGAAAGACCGCTCACCGAAACCTCAAAGCTCTGTCCCGAAAAATTCTCCCTTTCAATCGGAAGAGTCTGCACATCGGTTTTTCCTCCCGCACAGCCGACCGTGAAAATGCCCTCGTCCTCAGAATCGAGATTAAGCACCGTTCTTCCCTTCAGCTTTGAAAAGTCAAGACCGAGCGCACCCGTCATTCCCGTTTCCTCATCACTTGTGAAAACCGCTTCAAGAGGGGGGTGCGGAATGTCATCGTCCGCAAGAATTGCAAGGGCATATGCAACCGCAATTCCGTCATCGCCGCCGAGCGTTGTTCCCCTTGCATAAAGGAAATCACCGTCACGGCATAAATCAAGTCCGTCATGCTCAAAGTCAATCGCGCAGTCCGCGTCCTTTTCGCACACCATGTCAAGATGTCCCTGAATAATCACAGGCGGTGCACCCTCACAGCCATCGGACGCTTCCTTATATATAATAATGTTGTTATATTCATCTCTGACACATTCCAGCCCGTGCGCCTCCGCAAAGCTCACGCAGTATCCGCAGATTTCATCGGTGTTTCCCGAACCGTGCGGAATTTGGGATATTTCGGCGAAATATTTCAGAACCGTATTCTCAAAGCTGTTCATCACGCATTCCCTCTTTTCTGCCGCATTGTGCGGCATGTTTTCTTCATTGTACCACAGCGGTGCTAAAAAATCCAGTGTTTTACTTGACTTAATGTGTCGGATTTAGTATAATGAACAGGTATAATATTGACGGATAGGAAGGATATACATGACGACGGAAAAAAATATTTACAGGGAAATCGGAATTTGCGATGAGGTTTTTGAGTTCGGCGAAAAGATTTTGTCGGGACTTCACGACCGATTTGAAGGTATTGACAAAATTGCGGAGGAAAACCAGGTCAAGGTTATCGCCGCAATGCAGAAAAACCGTGTTGATGCCGCATGCTTTGCGGAATCCACGGGATATGGATATGATGATGTCGGACGCGACAGGCTGGAGAGGGTCTATGCAGACTGCTTCGGCACGGAGGACGCCCTGGTCCGTCCGCAGATTACATGCGGAACGCACGCTCTGGCTCTTGCGCTGAGTGCCAACCTCAGACCGGGAGATGAGCTTTTGTCTCCTGTCGGAAAGCCGTATGACACTTTGGAGGGAGTCATCGGAATACGTCCCGAAACAGGCTCTCTTGCGGAGTATGGTGTGAAATACCGTCAGGTTGATCTGCTCCCCGACGGAGGCTTTGACTATGACGGAATCCGCAGTGCAATCAGCGAAAAGACAAAGCTTGTCACAATTCAGAGGTCAAAGGGCTATCAGACGAGAGAAACCTTTTCGGTTGAAAAAATTGCGGGGCTGATTAAATTCATTAAGGAAATCAAGCCCGACGCGGTGTGCATGGTTGACAACTGCTACGGCGAATTTACCGAGACCCTCGAGCCTTCAAATTTCGGTGCGGATATGATTGTCGGCTCTCTGATTAAAAATGCGGGCGGCGGTCTTGCGCCCTCCGGAGGATATATATGCGGAACGCGCAAATGCATTGAAAACTGTGCTTGCAGACTGACGGCTCCCGGTCTCGGAAAAGAGGTCGGGACAAATATGGGAATGCTGCGTTCGCTGTTTCAGGGACTTTTCCTTGCTCCGACAGTGGTTTCGGGTGCGGTCAAGGGTGCGGTTTTTGCCGCAAATGCATATGAAAAACTCGGCTTCCGCGTTGTTCCGAACGGAAGTGAAACACGGCACGATATAATCCAGGCGGTTGAGCTTGGCAGTGCCGAAAGAGTTGTTGCATTCTGCCGCGGCATTCAGGCGGCAGCTCCCGTTGACAGCTACGTCAAGCCTGTTCCCGGGGATATGCCCGGCTATGAATCACAGGTTGTTATGGCGGCAGGCGCATTCGTTCAGGGCTCGTCAATCGAGCTGAGCGCGGACGCTCCGATCCGTCCTCCGTATGCGGTCTATTTCCAGGGCGGAATCACGTGGTATCATGCAAAGCTCGGAATCCTGATGTCGGTTCAGAAGCTTCTGGAGGAGGGCTTGATTGATCCTGAAAAACTGAAATAAGACTTTGAGAATTTAAAGGCGGCGGCATAAACCGCCCCTGCAATTATTTCTTTGTCTGCAAATAACTTTTAAATTAAGGAGAAACTTTAAATGTGGCTGATTTTCACACTGATTGTTATGCTGTGCTGGGGCGCGGCGGATTTATTCTATAAAAAAGGCTCAGACGAGAACGATTCTCTGAGTCATCTGAAAATTGTTGTTATGGTCGGCTTTGTCATGGGTGTTCACGGCTTGGTTTATATGCTTGTTAAGGGAATATCCTTCAGCATAACCGACACAATAAAATATATGCCCGTTTCGGCGTGCTATATTCTGTCAATGGCACTCGGCTATTTCGGGCTTCGCTATATTGAGCTGTCGGTGTCCTCGCCTGTTCAGAATTCATCGGGCGCGGTTGTCTCGATTCTCTGTGTCATTTTTCTCAGGCACATTCCTGACACTCTTGAAATCATCGGCGTTCTGCTTGTCACCGCAGGTCTTGTCTGGATGGGAATTGAGGAAAAAAGGGTGTCCGACCTTGAAATGAAAAAGGCAGGCATTGTTCCCGAGAAGAAATATACGGTCGGTCTCGGCGCGTTCATGTTTCCCATTCTCTATTGCCTGATTGACGGTCTCGGAACCTTCGCCGACGCGCTCTATCTGAACGAGTCCGCTCCGATTCTTTCCGAGGACAGCGCACTTTTGGCATATGAATTTACATTTTTCGTTTGCGGAGTGATTGCACTTCTCTACATAACGCTTGTGAAGAAGGAAAAATTCGTTATCCGCGAACAGAAGGACAGGCTGCTCGCCGCCGTTTTTGAAACCGCGGGACAGTTTGCATATGTTTTCATAATCGGCGGAAACGCATTTGTCGCAGCTCCGATGGTTGCGTCATACTGCGTTGTCTCGGTCATTCTGTCCGCAATATTTTTGAAGGAAAAGCTGAGTCTGAGACAATATCTCATTATTGCGGTGGTTGTTCTGGGTATTGCGGCTCTGGCAATTTCGGAGGGGCTTTAAAAATTTTTTGAATATTTGGAAAAATTTTTGATTTCCGCTTGACATATGAAAAAAAATGTTATATAATGCTTGTACCGAACAAAGATGTTCATTGAAAGCCACGGCTTTCAGTGGGCATTTTTTTTGTATTCAGATTTAGGGAGGTTTTATCATGTTAAAAGAAGGAGAAGTCAGGATTCCTGCCGGCTGCGCCATTTCGGGAATTTTTTCGCGAAGCGGCGAGAGAATCAACGGCAGCGAAATCGTAAAGTCAATATCAATCATGCATGACCGCTCAAACGGTCTCGGCGGCGGCTTTGCAGGCTACGGAATCTATCCGCAGTATGCAGACCACTATGCCTTTCACATTTTTTATGACAGCTCCCGCGCACGTGAGGCATGCGAACAGTTTCTCGACAAACACTTTGATATCATCAATCTTTCAAAAATTCCTGTCCGCAAAACAAAAAAAATAACAAACGAGCCGCTCATATGGCGCTATTTTGTGACTCCGCTGCCGACAAAGCTTCAGGACAGCCACCTTGACGAAAAGGAATTCACGTCTCAGAGCGTCATCAGAATCAACACTCAGATTGAGGGCGCATATGTTTTCTCTTGCGGAAAAAACATGGGGATTTTCAAGGCAGTCGGCTATCCCGAGGACGTCGGCTATTTCTACCGTCTTGAGGAATATGACGGCTATTGCTGGACAGCACACGGCAGATATCCGACCAACACCCCCGGCTGGTGGGGCGGTGCTCACCCGTTTGCAATGCTTGACTATTCAATCGTACATAACGGCGAAATTTCATCATATGACGCAAACAGACGGTTCATTGAAATGTTCGGATATAAATGCTCACTGCTCACCGATACGGAGGTTATAACATATATCATAGACTATCTTGTCCGCAAGCAGGGACTGACCCTGAAGGAAATGTCGGAGGTCATTGCCGCTCCGTTCTGGTCAACAATCGAAAGAATGCCCAAGGAAGAAAAGGAACGGCTGACATACCTGCGGAATGTATACAGCAGTCTGCTGATTACGGGTCCTTTCTCGATTCTTCTCGGCTTTGAGGGCGGACTCATGGCTCTCAACGACCGCCTGAAGCTCCGCTCAATGGTAATCGGCGAAAAGGACGACCGCGTTTATGTTGCAAGCGAGGAATCCGCAATCAGGGTGGTTGAACCCGAGCTTGACCGTGTGTGGTCTCCCAAGGGCGGAGAAGCCGCAATCTTTACTTTGGACAGAGTCGGAGGTGACAAATAATGAACGCAAACTATTTTTATCCCGAATATGAAATTGTCAGAAACCCCGTGCGCTGCACCAACTGTGGTATATGCGCCGCGGAATGCGCAAACGGAGTTCATCAAAAGAAAAACGGTGTTATGCTTGCAGACGATGCAAAATGCGTGAACTGTCACCGCTGTGTTGCGTTCTGTCCGACCCGTGCGCTGAAAATTGTCAAAAGCGGCAACACTCTGCGCGAGAATGCGGCGTGGCCGACATCATGCATAACCGAAATTTTCCGTCAGGCGGAAACGGGCGGAGTTTTGCTTTCGTCAATGGGTAATCCGCGTCCCCAGCCTCTTTACTGGGACAGGATTCTGATTAACGCGTCACAGGTCACAAATCCTTCAATTGACCCTCTCCGCGAACCGATGGAAACCAGAACCTTTCTCGGCCGCAAGCAGACCGAGATCAAGCGTGACGAAAACGGTCGCCTGATTCCGAATCTTTCACCGCAGCTGGAGCTTTCCGTGCCGATTATGTTCTCGGCAATGTCATACGGCTCAATCAGCAAAAATGCGCACGAAAGCCTTGCAAGAGCGGCAGAGCAGCTCGGCATATGCTATAACACGGGTGAGGGCGGACTTCACAAGGATTTCTATAAATACGGCAAAAACACAATCGTTCAGGTTGCATCGGGCAGATTCGGCGTCCACAAGGACTATCTCGAAGCAGGCGCGGCAATTGAAATCAAAATGGGTCAGGGTGCAAAGCCCGGTATCGGCGGTCATCTTCCGGGAGCTAAGATTGTTGCGGACGTATCCAAAACACGAATGATTCCCGAAGGCTCTGACGCAATTTCTCCTGCACCGCACCATGACATATATTCCATTGAAGATCTGCGCCAGCTTGTTGATTCGCTCAAGGAGGCAACGGAATATAAAAAGCCTATCATTGTCAAAATTGCCGCAGTTCACAATGTTGCAGCAATTGCAAGCGGAATTGCGCGCAGCGGTGCGGACATAATCGCAATTGACGGCTACCGCGGAGGCACGGGAGCTGCACCCACCAGAATCCGCGACAACGTCGGAATCCCGATTGAGCTTGCTCTGGCAAGTGTGGATTCGAGACTGCGTGAAGAGGGAATCCGCGGCAATGTTTCACTGATTGCGGGCGGAAGCATTCGCAGCAGTGCCGACATTGTCAAGGCAATTGCTCTCGGCGCGGACGCGGTGTATATCGCAAGTGCGGCACTCATTGCGCTGGGCTGTCACCTTTGCCGAAGCTGTCACACGGGAAAATGCAACTGGGGTATTGCAACGCAGAAGGAGGAGCTTGTCCGCCGTCTCAATCCCGACGAGGGCTGTGCAAGGCTTGTCAATCTCATCACCGCATGGGAGCATGAAATCAAGGAAATGATGGGCGGAATGGGTATTAACTCAATTGAAGCCCTGAAGGGAAACCGGCTCATGCTCCGCGGCGTGGGAATGACCGGGCGCGAGCTGGACATTCTCGGAATTAAACATGCAGGCGACGCTTAATTTATCTATATAATATATTTTAAAAAAAGAAAGGACTGGCAGCTATGAAAATAGAGGCAGGTTTAATGCATTTCAGGGAACTGAATGAAGCAGTCAGGACATCGGGAGACACCGATATTGTGATTGACCGCTGCACAGGGCAGCGATATATCGCAGACGGGCTTTCGGGAAAGAAAATCACAATCAACGGAACGCCCGGAAACGCGCTCGGGGCATATATGAACGGAGCTGAAATCACGCTCAACGGCAATGCCCAGGAGGCAACGGGCGACACCATGAATGACGGCGCGATTTATATTAACGGCAGTGCAGGCGACGCAACGGGATATGCAATGCGCGGCGGTAAAATTTTTGTGAAGGGGAATGTCGGCTACAGGGCAGGAATCCACATGAAGGCATACCGCGACAAGCACCCGACCCTTGTTGTCGGCGGTGAAGCAGGAAGCTTTCTCGGCGAATATCAGGCAGGGGGGACTGTTCTGGTTCTCGGAATTGACAGCCGTCTCGCCGTTCCCGTGGGGAACTTCTGCGGAAACGGAATGCACGGCGGAAAAATCATTCTCCGCTGCAAGGAGGCTCCTGCCGGACTCTCCGAAAAAATCATTGTGTCTGCGCCGTCCGAGACGGATATGGAGGAAATCCGCCTGCTGACAGAGGAATACTGCGCACATTTCGGCGGCAGTGCCTCAGAACTTTTGAAATCGGATTTCATTGTTCTGACCGCAGATACGAAAAATCCCTATAAACAGCTTTATACTCACAACTGATTGACACAGACTCAAGAATATGGTATACTTTGTCATGAAAGGATTTGAGCTTTATGGAATATACACTTCAGGAAATTTTGAGGTTTGTTGAGGAAAACGACGTTAAGTTTGTCAAGCTGGCATTCTGTGACATTTTCGGGGTTCAGAAAAACATTTCGATTTTGTCGAGCTATCTCGAAAATGCGCTCACGAACGGCGTTTCCTTTGACGCGTCCAAGATTGAAGGCTTTTCAAGCTTTGAAAGAAAGGATTTGTTCCTTTTTCCCGACCCTTCAACAATGACAATTCTTCCGTGGCGTCCGCAGCAGGGGCGGGTTATCCGTCTTTTCTGCGACATCAGGCATTCGGACGGCAGCGCGTTTGCCGGAGACTGCCGCGCGGTTCTCAAAAAGTCGGTTCAGTTTGCCTCCAAGCTCGGATACACCTGCCGAATCGGCACGGACTGCGAGTTCTATCTCTTTGAGCTTGACGAAAAGGGACAGCCGACCGTCATTCCTCATGACAATGCAGGCTATTTTGACATTGCACCGTTTGACAGGGGCGAGAATGTCCGCCGTGACATATGCATGACGCTTGAGGATATGGGAATTATGCCCGAAACCTCTCACCATGAAAAGGGTCCGGGACAGAGTGAAATTGATTTCCGTCACAGCAGCGCACTCAATGCGGCTGACAATTTCATCACCTTCAAAAGCGTGGTCAAATCAATTGCAAACCGCAACGGGCTTTATGCGTCCTTCATGCCGAAACCGCTTGAAGCAGGCTGCGGCAGCGGACTTCACATAAACATCACAATGAACAAAAACGGAGAAAACATTTTCCGCACCGATACAAAAAAACTGAGCGGAGCGGCAGAGGGCTTTGCGGCAGGCATACTGAACAGAATACCGTCGCTGACAGCCTTTCTGAACCCGACAACAAATTCATACAAAAGGCTTGCGGAGGAAAACGCGCCTAAGCACATCGCATGGTCGGAGGAGAATCTCCAGCAGCTTCTTCGCATAACTCACGAAAGCTCATCACCGGCAAGGCTGGAAATCCGCTCGGCAGATTCCGCATGTAACCCGTATATTGCATTTGCACTTCTTCTTTATGCAGGTCTTGAGGGAATCGAAAGCGGACGCAGTCTCGGAAGCTCCGCAGACACAGCAGCCGAAATTATTGAAAACACACCATCACTTCCAAAAAATCTCAATGATTCGATTATGCTTGCAACAGGCAGCGATTTCATCAAAAAAGTGCTGCCGTCAGAGGCAATATCGGCATATCTGAATGCAAAGTTCACCGAATGGCAGTCTCAGACGCTTGCGTCAAATCCGCATGAATATGAGATGGATTCATATTTCAACAAGCTTTAGGACATTCGGCAAAGGGATAGGTGATTGAATTGAACAGTGTTTTGCTTGTGTCAAGCTCCGTCAAGGGGCTTGAAATGCTTGCGGGCTTTCTGAAAACCTCAAACTCGGGGCAGTTTTCAACCGCACAGAGCGGAGCTGCGGCAAGACGGCTGCTCGCAGGCTGTGATTTTGACCTTGTTGTCATAAACTCACCTCTTTCGGACGAGCTTGGAGACGAGCTTGCCGAGTTTGTGACGTCAGCCACTCTTTCGGGGGTCATTCTCATTGTGAAAAACGATTATTCCGATGAAATTGCAAGCAAGGTTGAAGAATGCGGCGTTCTGGTTCTTCCGAAGCCTTTCAGCCGCCAGATGTTTTTTCAGCAGCTTCACCTTGCAGTTGCATCGCGCATGAGACTCATGGGTCTGCACCGCGAAAATCTGAAGCTGAAAAGAAAGGTCAATGAAATGAAAATCATTGACCGTGCAAAATGTCTTTTGATACAGCATGAGGGAATGACGGAGGAGGACGCTCACCGATACATAGAAAAGTATTCCATGAACAACCGCATGACGCGCGGCGAGACCGCACATGCAATCGCGGAACAATATGAGGGGTGTCGGACATGAAAATTCTGATTACAGGTGCAAGCTCGGGAATCGGGCGCGATTTTGCGAGAGTTTTTCACCGTGCGGGACATGAGCTTTTTCTTGCAGCACGCAGCACGGAGCGTCTTTCGGAACTTTGCCGTGAGCTGGACGGCAAGCCAAAGATATTTTCCGTTGATTTATCAAAAAAAGAAAGCTGTTTTGAGCTTTATTCCGCATTGAAGGACGAAAACATTGACATGCTGATTAACAATGCAGGCTTCGGAGCATTCGGGTTTTTCACGGAAGGCGACCTTGAACGCGAGCTTGAAATGATTAATCTCAACATCTGTGCCGTTCATATTCTGACAAAGCTTTTTTTGAGAGATTTTGAACAGCGCGGGTACGGATATATTTTAAACGTTGCGTCATCTGCGGCATTTCTGCCGGGGCCGCTTATGTCTGTTTATTATGCGACAAAGGCATATGTTCTGAGGCTGAGTGCGGCAATCCGCGAGGAGCTGCGCCGAAAGGGAAGCCGCGTATATGTCGGCGTTTTGTGTCCCGGTCCGGTTGACACCGAATTTAACAAAACCGCGGGAGTTTCGTTCAGTCTGCGTTCTCTTCCGAGCATGAGAGTTGCGGAATATGCAGTTAAAAAAATGTTTGAAGGACGCGGAATCATTGTTCCCGGCTTTTCAATCAAGCTTGGAGTTTTTGCCCAAAGGCTTCTTCCGACAGACCTTGCGGCAAGAATTGCATATAACATTCAGAAAAAGAAAAATAATTAAAATTAAAGCTTTAAAGTGAGTTCGAGACCTTCCTCACTTGCCGCAGTGTTCGGCAGAATCAAAACTAAAGGAGAATTTAAAATGAAAAACAAAACACGCTTTGTTGTGCAGGCGTCATTAATTGCCGCGCTGTATGTTGTTCTGACCTATCTTTCAAGTCTGTTCGGTCTTTCGAGCGGTGCGATTCAGCTCAGACTTTCTGAGGCTCTGACCGTTCTTCCGGTTTATTTCTCATCGGCTGTTCCGGGACTTTTTATCGGCTGTATTCTTGCAAATATTCTCACGGGGAGCGCAGCCCTTGACATTATTTTCGGAAGTCTTGCAACCTTAATCGGTGCAGTTCTGACATATATTTTCAGAAAGAAAAAGCTTCTTGCCCCGATTTTTCCGATTATTTCAAACACTGTCATAATACCCTTTGTTCTTGTATACGGATACGGAATCCAAGGCTCTCTTTGGTATTTTATGCTGACAGTGGGGATTGGTGAGATTCTTTCATGCGGTGTGCTGGGATTAGCTCTTCTCAAAACCTTTTTTATGGGGGCATCGCCCCCAAGCCCCCTGCGCGCCGTCATAATTAGGGCTCCCAAAAAGCGGAGGCGCTGCCGACGCTTTTTGGGAAAGAGGAGCAGCCAAGCTCAAAGTGATGTCCGACCGACAAGGGAGGACTGAACATAATTGCTTGCGCTGCTCCGATGACGCACTCACAGATTAAAGCCGCAATCAGCGGCTTTGCTGTGCTGAAACGCACGCACATTTCAATGAAATTGATTGATTTGTGCGTGCGTTTCACGTCAAAAATCCGTGTTTCTCGCAAAATCCGACATCATGACCAATAACAAGGCGCGTATTTTCGATTTTCTTTGCAAACTATCCGTATGCCTTGAAAAATCTTTTAAAAAAAACTCTTTTCTCAAATTTTTCCATTTTCTCTCTTGATTTTTTCCTTAGTATGTGTTAAAATGGTTTTGCGACATGTTTTGATAAAACACCGTAGGTGTATTTAAAATCTTTTATTTTAATAATCTATAGCTGGTGTGCGTTAGGTAAAAACGCAGGCTTTGATTTTGTATCCAGCGTTGTAGATTATTAAGATTTATTTTGCAACTCGGTGTCAAAATGTGTCGCAGCATTTAATCACGGCTATGCGTTTTTCGGTGCGTGGCCTTGTGCTGCGCACTTTTTTATTTTTGGTATAAATGAAATCATGTCCTTGCGTTCTCTGCTTGTCAAAATCCCGCCCTGACGCCTTTCGGGACTTGCAAGGCACAAAGCCTTGCTTCACCCTGCAAAAACGACAGGTCAGAATTTTTCCTGCGCAGATAATCGCAAAACACGACTTCATTCATACCTTGCGCGCGGCAAGATAAAAAATTACCAATAAAGGAGAAATGTAAAATGAGCAAAGAAACAGAACTTGTTGAGGGCTACTATGCAACACTGTATTACAAAATGCTCAATGCAGCAACGAACGCAATATGGACAATTGAAGATGGAAAGGTTGAAAAAGCAAAAGAAATGTTAATCAGCGCACAACAGAAATGTGAAGAAATTTACATTTCCAAAGGTGAAGATGAAACCGAAATAAACAAAAATGAAGCTGAAGAGAAAACGGAAAAACAACAGAGGAAATCATAAACACCGCGCCTTGTCGTCGCGCTACGGACATTTTTGCTCCGCCTGACCTGTTCGGTCACGCAGTCGCTTTCAGTCCGTGCCGTCGTCGCAACACAAGCGGTTTTGTTCCGTCCTCCCTGCTCGGTCGGACAGTCGCTCTGCGCTTGGTTGCTCCTCTTTCCCAAAAACCGTCGGCTTTGCCTCCGTTTTTCGGGAGCCCTATACGCTTTTTGGGAACCCTGTTCGTTCCGCTCACTTGCTTTTTATCCGCAGAGTATATCTTTAAATCGCGCCTTGTTGTTTGGCTCGCAGTTGGATTTTGCGAAAAACACGGATTTTCGCCGTGAACCGTGCGCACACATTTT
>CAKSIW010000070.1 GCA_934463175.1 uncultured Clostridia bacterium
TCTGAATATACAGTTTTTTATACTGATATCTTCAGTATTTATCATATCAATAGCTTCGCCACCGAGTGCAAAGCTGTTTGAAGCCGCCGAATATGCGCCGAAATTATTGTAGTCATTGCTGTTACATTCAAAAGTAATTCCGTCAAAAACGATATGCTTTGTTTCAGAAAGTGAAATCATATTTTTTCTTCCGGCAGCAATTTCAAGCTTATCTGTTTTTTCATCAAGCTCCTTGGGAGGATAAAAATATAAAATCATTTTATCCTTATCAATAAACCATTCTCCCGGTATATCAAGTTCTTCAATGAGATTTATTGCGCACCAGTCAAAATCAGCTTTTGGGCCATATCTTGTTTTTGATTTCAAATTTATTCTTTTTTCTTCAACATCAACAGAGCTGACTCTCAGCATGTCTGACACAAAGTATGAGCCAAGATAGCCTTCTATCAAAATATCCTTTGCATCACTCCACCTGTCAGGAGCATCCTCTTTGTAAACAAACGAGCCCTGATTTGCTCCACCCGTACCGGCAACTGCACTTATTATTTTTGCATAGCCATTATTTGGCCATCTTGCAATATTCTGACTTACCCCGTTTAAAAACAAAATGTTCTTATTTCCGTATGAACCGGAATTGCTTCCGTCCCCAATTCCGTAAGATACATCAATATCATCTGCGTTAAACCCGTACGGTGAAAGGTCGAGCTGTTTTACGTTTTTCCTCACACCGTCTTTAAGCTTGCTTAAAACATCAGTATCGGTAATATCTGTGAACCCTGATATATCAAGTTCTGTTCCAGCCGAGAACACAACCTTCGCACCCGGTTCAGCTTTAAATGTTACCGGTGCGTTAGGGTATCCTGAATTTAGGACATCCAGCAAAAGAGGTTCTCTCATATCGTAAACTCCCTCTTTGAAAATCACCGTAACCGCAACAGGCTTTTTAAGGTTAATGTTTTTAGCAACATCGGCCGCTTTATGTACAGTTTGGAGAGGATTTGATTCTGAGCCGTCTGCAAAATCATTTCCGTGCGGACTTACATATATTACACATTCGCTGCCTTTTGCATCAGCTGCCAAAGCTTTTTTTGTTGCAGTACTGTTAAACACCATGCACATTAAAAAAGCAAAAAGCATTATTTTCACTCTAATCTTCATTATGTTCAACCGCCTCCAATAATTTTTTATTGTTTATAAAAAAACATATTTGATATTTAATGCACAATACTCACTTTAAAGTATATTTTATAATTAAATCATAACATAAAAAAAAAGAACATACAATGTCCTTTTTTTACCTATAATAAACCTTTCTTTACTCCTTTTGGGTATGAGTAAAACCATTCACTTTTAACCTTGGCTGTTTGTATTAGGAAGATTTATTGTTACCTTTGTTCCGTTTTCATCAGAAAAAATTGAACAACCATAATCCTGACCGTATATAAGTTTTATTTTTGCATTTGTGTTGCAAAGACCGATATTATCACCTGAAAGCTGATACTCCTCTTCATCTATAAGCTGCTGGCGAATTTTCAAAAGTTTTTCCGGCGAAATTCCTGTGCCGTTGTCGATCACAACAATAACGACATATTTTCCTTTTTCATAAACATTTATTGTGATTTTCCCCTTTCTGCCCACAAGTTTTTGGATTCCGTGACGAAAAGAATTTTCCAGAATCGGTTGAAGCAAAAACTTTGGAACCATAATTTCCTCAAACTCCTTGGGAACATTCCATTCAATATCAAAATTTTCATTTCTTACGCTCTCAATGCTTATATATTTATTGGCGTTATCCATTTCCTCTTTAAGCGTAATTGTCACCCGTGAGGTGTCAAGCGCTGTATCCAAGAGTTCTGAAAGTGTTCTTATTGCTTGACTTGCAGGGTTTTTCATTCCGGCAATATTCATAACCGTGAAGCTTATCATATTAAGCGTGTTAAAAAGAAAATGTGCGTTGAACTGAAGCTGAAGGCTTGCGTTTTTCAGCCGTCTTACATCAATGATTTTTTGCATCATATTATGTTCGGCAAGCATTTCATTTCTACAGCCTTTATCTTTATTCTCCCACAAGCTTGAAATGCTTTTCTTGTTTTCCTCATGCATATTAAATTTTGTATCGCCTTCAAACGGTCTGCCCTCTATACCGTTTATAATATAAATTATATCCTCGGCAGATTTGTACAGGTGCACCGACATATAAAAGGAAATTATTCCGGTTAAAAGCAGAATAAATATCAATATAATTACACCAAAGATCAAAAGATGAACAATATTTTTTTCACCGCTTTTTATGCTGTATTCCATAAACACTCCAAGATTTCCGATTATATTTACAGGAGCATAAAAATAAAGTTTGGACCCCTTTTTTTTAAAACCCGTTTTTTTTGTTTCCTCTAATGTTTCAATGTTGATTTCGTTTTTTTCATCAGCCAAGTCGCATATCTGAACATTTTCCGAAGTGACAACTGCACATTTGTTGTAACTAATATTTTCTGAATCTATTGATTCTTTGATTTTATTCAGATTTATTGCAACTTGAAACATTCCCTTGTGATCAAAACTTACAAGCTTGTATCCAAAAATACACAATTCGTCACCTTCGTCATTTTTCTCAGGCAAATAACATATGTAATCATTATCACGGTTTACATATTCATTAAGCTTTTTCATCTGGGAATCGCTCAACTGGTGTGAGCCTTTTGACGAAAGTACATATCCCGTTTTGGCTGAATATATAGACGCATATTCAATAAAGCTGTTTGCGTTGACAAATTCATTTAAAGCACCAAGCACTTCTCTGGCAATATTGTTGACAGCCATACTATTGAAATTAATTGTATTATATGAGATATATGTCGTTATATTTTTTTCATTTTTTATTTTTATATATTGATTATCAAGTGTTTCAATATTATGTTCTAACACATTTTTCCTTTGGATAAAATCTATATTATGTTTTTCAATAAGTTCATTGTTTAAAAGTGTTATATAGTAAAAAAATACAAATAAACTAAAAAGCAAAAACATAAAAAGCAACAGTATATACAGTCTTTTCCACTGATGCAGAAAAAGCGGGTTTTTATTTCTGTTTTTTATATATTTTACAATGTTATCCTCTATCATTGTTTTTCTTTCCCTTATTTATATTTCTATATTCATTCGGTGTAACTCCATACTCATCTTTAAACTGTCTGTAAAAATGAGTCATATTTTTATATCCTACAGCATCACAAATCGCTTTTATTGCCATATTAGTATCAGTAAGCATTTCGCACGCCCTTTTAAGACGTATCCTTGTCAGATAAACAATAAATCCGTCACCTGTGCTTTTTTTGAAAAATCTGCTGAAATAAGTAGGGTTCATTGCCACGTGATGCGCAACATCAACAAGTGAAATGTTACCCATATAATTTTCATTTATATAATTAAGCGCCGTATCAATTATTCTTTCTCTTTCTTCAAGTGCAACCAATCTGTTTTGCACCGCATACTGGAGACATTGATTGAGTGAATCAAATTTTTCTACCGCAATCGCCTCTGCATCAAGAAAAATCAATTCTTTTAAGTTTCTTTTTATCTTTTCTATACATTCCTTAGCAGCAAAATACTTATTTTTAACATTGCTTCTATTGAACATAATACATCGTATATGGTTGGCAAGGTGCTGAAGCATAACGACCATATAGGTTTTTTCTTCACTATGCACAATCTGATATATAATAAGGCTTTGTCTGAAACGCCCGTATTTTGCTGTTTTCTGAACATACTCATCATAATTGTTCAGCACAAGCGTTATAAGATAGCAGGTAGGCTCAAAGCCCTCGCAGATTTCATTTAAAAGGTTTTGATCACAACAAAATTCTTCGTCACCTGAAACAGATGAATACATTGCGTCCGAAATCTCAAGTTTAAGCTTTGTGCTGTGCATTTTTCTTGTTTCTTCGGTTTTTAAATACTGTATCAAAGATAAAAGCGTTTCATAAAGCTCATCTACATCTATCGGCTTTGTCAGATATCTCCACGCATTGTATTGAATAGAGTTTTTTGCATAATCAAAATCACGGTACGCACTAATTATTATGCATTTTAAGTTTTTATATCTTTCATTGCAAAGTCTGATAAGTTCAATTCCATCACGGCCTGACATTTTTATGTCAGTAATCACAATATCAACATCATTCTCGTCTATACACTTCAAAGCCACATCAACATCACCGCATATTCCGACAATGTTAAGCTCCAATTCTTCCCATATCGGAAGCATGCTCATTTGCTGTAAAACATATTTATCATCATCTACAAGTACAACATTATACATGTATAGCACCTCTGATTTATTATTATTTACATAAAACACATAGAAACTGCTTCAAATACACAATAATACATTCTTGATTTTATTATAATACAATTTTTGTTTATTCTCAACCGGTTTTAGCTGAAAAGTAAAAATAATTTTATAATAAGTAAAAAACGGTTATAAAATACCGAGATAACTAACTATAACATGGTAAAATTATACAGATTTTTCATAAAAATATTATTTTCCAAAACATTTAAAACTTTTTGATTTTAAAGCTTTATAAAAAGGGTTGTATCGCTGTTCTTTATTTTTTCAATAACAGACTTGTCTTCTAAAGGAACAATCTCTGCCGTTTTGTCTAATAATCTCACAAGCTTTATTATACAATGCTCTGTATTTCCCGTACCGCTTAAATAAATTCCCAGCATTTGTTATACCTCCCTTGCTTCGAGCGCTTGTTATGAATAACAAGCCAAGTTCTTCATGCCTTTAACAATTGCACCGTCCGCCACGTTGACATTATTTGACGAAGCGTGTCCCGTTGAAATGTTTACATCCGAAACAAACACGCTTCCCGATATGCTGTAGCTGTTGTGTGCGGACGCGTCGGTATCAACAGTCAGCGTAACGATATTTTTGTCCGAAGTTGAATTCGCCGTATAGCTGAACTGCGTGCCGGAATACAAATCATCGCTCCGCATTTCTTTCCATACGGGAACATGAGACGGATCCTTTGTTTTAGCGTACAGCTGAACAAGCTCATTGAGCTTTACCTCGTCCGAAACCATATATGACCAGCTGTCCGTTCCGCCGAGATAGGTCGGATTTTGGTCAAGGGTAAACAGACCGTACGTTGTATCTAACAGCTCTCTGTCCTTTGACGATACTACAACCCTGACCTGATTTCCCTTTGCGTTGAAGGTCGGCTCTAAAACCGTGTACATCTCCTCCACGGTAAAGGTTGCGCTGTTATCTTTTATGTAATTTTCCGTTCCCTGTCTTATAATATCGCCGTTTTTGTCTTTGCGTAATTCAAAGCCGTAGCCAAGCGGCGCAACATTCGCACCCTCATCAACAAGCATAGTGCTGAGATTGATTTTGCTGCCGAGGGGATATGTCTTTGTCTGAGATGTTTCAAAGCCGTTGAAATGTCCCTCGCTTGCGGTATTTATCTGCACCTCTGCATTAATATATTCAAATACGGGGCGAATGCTTACAGTACCCATATAGCTTCTTCCGTTCTCATCCGCTTCCTTATTTTTGCTCCAATCGATAAATCCGTTTTTACCAAGAGCATTAATGGTGGCACTGTCGGCTTTTACGGTTGCGGTACGTCCCGTACCCGTCACATTTGCAATACGGAGTGTCTGCGTCTTTCCGTTAACCGTTTTGACTGCGTCTATACCCACAAGACGCGCGTACTCCTTGCCCGTTGCCGATATTCCGAAGTTGCCGTTGCTGTATATACTGCACTTGCCGTCATTCGTCGAGTCGCCAATCTGAACATTTTCATAATTTTTCAGTATTTCCGTCTCTGTGCAGCCCTCAAAGCTAAGACCTTGGAGCGTTTCGTCACCTTTACCGTCACCGTTTTTATCAACCTCGTATTCTGTTCCGGGCTTCGCCGCAGGCAGAAGCAGGAATGTGAACTTTCTCTTAATCGGATACACGCTCTTTATAATCTGAGTTCTGCCCCAATTAGATGTTGTAACCGTTCTTGTTTCCAGAACATCCGGATTTTCGGGAGCGTCAAACATATAGTCGTACTCCAAGTTTAAATTTCTGTCATAGAACTTCTTCGTCCAGCGGTAGGAGTTTTGACCATTCTCTCTTTTATATGATGATATTGTGGCAAAACCGTTACTCCACCATGCTGCTCCCTGTTCCAAATCTACTCTTACACCGTCATATAAGTATCCGCCGCCGATGGTTAAGTTCATTCCGTGCCAAGTATCGTCATCCTGACCCTTACCGGACGCAAAAAACCAACCCTTGTCAATCCACGTATTTCCGCATCTTCCCGCTGTCAGATGATCATACTGATTGGTCTCGTCAATCTGCCGCACATCGTTCGACATAAGCTCTGCGTTGTCAACGCCGCTGACAGTCACACCCTCTTCGGGAATAATAACCTCGGTCGTGTCATTTTCTATTCGGCACCCCTTCGGAACGTCAAGCTTTACATAAAAGTTTTTGCTCTCCTTTCCGTGTCCGACCGGGATTTCAAACGTCCTTTCCTCAAGACCCATAGAGAAGTAAACCTGTGCACCGACGCCGCTGAAGTCCTTGCCCGTCTCTGCCGAGCCTGCCAGGGTATATACATGCACCTGAACCAAGTTGTTGATTCCGCCGCTTCTTTTAACCTTGATCGTTGCCTTTCCGTTTTCGGCGTATACAACGCTCTCCGCCATGCTTACAACAATATCCTCAAGCTCATCCTCGTCCGTGATATTGACATAAGACATATAGGTGTTTTCATCAAGCACAACTCCGCCCGTCGGCTTTTCAAGCATACAGAAAAGCGTACTGTCGCCCTCAGCCTTTTTGGAATACTTCGGAGTGATAACAAGATACTTTACGCTCTCGTTCGCATCGAAATGAAGTCTATATTCACTTCCGGGATATTCTTCTTTAAAAAGCGGTGCTTCATCTTCTGCCTGTAAATCCGCTTGTTCTTCCCTGTCTTGCTCCGCAGACTTCTCCATTGCAGAGGGGAGCATTTCCTGTCTATCGGAAATTGTACCCGTATATTGGTTTCTTGCCGTCTTTAACGGATTTGTCGGATCCACCAAAGAAAATTCCTCATCGCCCGTTGCCGGCTCCTCTTCTGCCGCCGATTCTTCCGCTGCTTCGTTTTCTTCTACCGCTTCATTTTCTTCCGGCTGCGGCTCTTCCGCTGCGTCATCGGAGGTTTCGTCTACAGTCGCGTCGGTCGTGGCGGGCTGCTCCTCCTGCAATTCAGCGTCCCCCGACTGACTCGGCTCCTCCTCTTCACCGGCTTTTGTAGCCGTAACATTTCCTATGACATTTTCCTCACTGTCCAGAATTGCCATTCCGCCGGCATCGTGAATCATCTGCCCGAGTTCATTCTCGCTGACCTCAACCGCTTCATAGGTCGTGTCGGGATTATCCTTTATAATGTCCACAAGTGAAATATCTCCGAACATCTTGAACGGCTCTATATCCTCATCCTTGATTTCCGCCGTATAGTTTACCCCGTAATGCGATGTCATATCGACGAGCTTCAGAGTAACCTCAGCCTCGCCCGACAAATCGCCTGTCCTTTGAATTGGAATGTAAAGTTTCTCATTGCTTTTCTCGCTTATAGTGAAATTGCCTTGCGAGATAAAGAAATAATTTCCGTCACGCAGTGCTTCCGGCACCGGCAAGTCAATCTGATGTATAAGCTCATCAGCCGAGTCGGACTGTTCATTCTGCAATTGAGCCTCCTCCGGCTCATCCGCTTCATCTTCATCCGCTTCATCGGCTTTTTCAGCCGCGACATTTCCTATAACGTTATCCTCGCTGTCCGCATTTTCGTTATAGGCCGTATCGGAATTGTCCTCTACATCGTCCGCAAGCGAAACATCGCCAATCTGCTCATAAGGCTCCACAGACTCATCATCGGCAAATGCCACAAGTGCCGTTGATGAAATCTGAAAAGCCATAACCACAGACAGTACTAACGAAATAATTCGCCGCAGCTGTTTTTTCATAAATACCCTCTCCTTCCATTTATATTATAACTTATTATAATAAACAAAGGACAACGAAAGGACACGATAAATAAGTTTTTTTCAAAAAATTTAACAGAAAATTTGCCGAAAGCTAATATATTTTTATGAACTATATACAAAAATATATACTATTTCTATATGAAACATAAAAAGCACGGTAAATATCGGTCATTAGCATTTGTTTGTATATCATTGACCTGTGTTTGCTCTGTATACTCATTAAAAACAATATGCGTCGGATTATTCATAGCAGCCGTCAAATGGTCGAGCAGTTCAAACAGCTTTATATCTTCCTCATAGCACCCGGCAGCCAATTGATTAAGGTAGACTTTCCTGCGACAGAACTCTCGAAACAGTCAAATCCGCAAAGCGTTCGGCAGATTTTTCAACTGCTTCCGTCAAACCGTATTGCGTCATATCAATCTCTTTTCTCATTTTTGTTCTCCTAATCCAACCCATACCATAAAGATAGGTATTTGCTTGTTTAAAATTTCTTACCATATTTTCACGCGTTCATTCTCAGGTACATACATACCGTCGCCCTCTTTTATATCAAAGGCTTTATAGAATTCTTCGCAGTTTACGACTACACGGTTTACACGCAGCTTTTCATCTGAATGTACATCAATCTTTGATGCATAGTCAGCATATTCACGTGTTCTTGTGCTTGCCCAAGCTTTTGCCATCGAGCGGTAAAGCGCTTTGTAATCAGGATTTTCAAGACCTCTTGCGACCTCTGTAATACACTGCACAGCACCTTGATCCGCTACATTTTCACTCAAGGTAAGCTTGCCGTTCATCGGAATGCCCGGAACGCTTTCGCAGCCGTCGTAAAAAGTTACCATATTTTCGCACAGCCTTTCAAATGCTTCGTAATCCTTTGCCGTCCACCAATCGGCAGCGTTGCCGTTTTCGTCAAACTTTGCACCGTCATTATCGAATGCATGTGTAATCTCGTGTGCAATAATATATCCTATACTGCCGAGATTTTCCTCATAGGATGCATTAACGTCATACACCGGCGGCTGAAGTATCGCAGCAGGAAAAGTGATGTCATTTGAAGTGGGGCTGTAGCAGGCATTTACCGTATATGGGTACAATTCCCATTTTGTTTTGTCAACGCTCTTGCCCTGCAAATTTGATAATTCCTTTCTGGACGCCTCGGTAACAGAGAGCATATTTTCAAAATAGCTTCCGCCGTCAGATACGGATTTTATCTGAACATCGTCAAGATATGTGTCCAAATTGTCAGGATAGCCGATTTTGATTTTCATTGTGTCCAGCTTGCGGATTGCTTTTTCCTTTGTTTCATCGCTCATCCATGTTAAATTGCCGATACGCTTTTTATACACCGAGATAATATCCCAAACCATTTTTAATACATCCTGTTTTGCCTCCTCGGTGAAATATTTTTCAGCATAAATTTCGCCGATGTAATCGGGCATAACGTCCGAAACTATAGTTGCCGCACGTTCCTCATCGGAATATGTTCCCGAAACTCCTAAAAACTCCTGATCGAACACATTTGACGCATCGACAAATTCAGTATTAAGGGCAGCGCCGCAGTTTAAAATCACACTGAGCTTTGCTGCCGTTTTCAGCACCTCGATATTTTCATCATTAAGAAGACGTGCAAATTCCTCAGTCAGTCCAACATCTGTTACAAGGAACTTATCCTCCTTTTGTATGCCCGATGAAGTCAAAAGCTTTTCGGTATCAACAGCCGGAAAAAGCGTCTGTATTTCATCAAGAGTATATGTGTTGTAAATTTTATCCACATTGTTCATATCCTCAATATTCAGCATATTCTCGGCAAGGCTCTTTTCAAAATGATAAAATTCCTCCAGCTGAGCATCGATTACATTCTCACCTGCAAGCTCCATAACTGTTTTTAAATATTTAAAATATGCGCCTTTTTGTGCCTCCGTTCCCGAAATATAAAAATCCTTTGTCATTTTTGGATTGCAAACGTCGAAAACCGGTATATACTTCGTACTGTCCTTGCAATCTACGGTAAGACTGAAAGCAGTAAATGGTGCACAGTATAGATTTTCCATAAGTGTGTTCTGAACATTCATAAGCTCCGTAACATTCTTTACTTTGTCTATCATTTCAAGGTACGGTAAAATTGGCGCAGCACCGATTTTGTTGCGGCTTTCAACATCCAGGATATTGTTATAAAGGTCTGCAATTTTCTGCTCCTTTGTACCTTTTTTCCATTTTCCCGATGTGACTTCTTTTATAATTTCATTCACTTGCGTGGTGCTTTCATCCTACAAATCAAAGAAAGTTCCCGCACGCACACGCCCCGGCTTTATTTCAAATGTGCTGAGCGCATCTTTATTAACCGCTGCATAAAAATCATCCTTTTCGTTTGTACCATACAGAGCGTACACACGCTGTATAAACAGATTCATCTGCTCCTTTGTTACATCATCGGACGGAGAAAAATCCCCTCTCCCGTTCCTGCCGCTATCCCTGCGTCAAGCATAGGCTGAAGCTCCGGCTTCGCCCAATCGGGAATATCGGTAAAATCACCGCTTTTCAGTGCAACACGTTCGTTATGCCCCGTAAGCTCGGGAAGTGTTCCAAACGCGCGGCTAAGCATAACAAGCGCCTCGGCGCGTGTTATGTTCCAATCTTCGTGCAGCTCGCCGTCATCGTAGCCCTTGATGATGTCGCTTCTCAAAACAGTCGGATTGTAGTCGTCTGCCGCAGAGAGCAGCATATCCGCAACCTCGCCCCGCGTTGTGTACATATCTGAGGCGAATGCCGTATTTCCCAAAAGTATTGATAGTGTTATAATTGATGTTATAAGTCTTTTTGATTTCATTATGATTTCCTCCTGAACTTTTTAATCGATATGTATATGTATTATTAAACCTGAACTATATTATTTGCAGATACATTAACACTGCAATCCGATTTGATATGAAGATTTATATTCTTAACTTTCTTATATTGTAAGTCATATTTGATTATGGTATTGTTGTACTTTATTTCCCGTATCATTTTAGTTATCGCCAAGGCTGATTTTAATACCTGAATCGGACGACGGTACATTGATATATGCACCAATCGCTCCTGCAACATTGATTATCGGCATAGACTGTAAATATACTTTTCCGGGGCCTGTTACTCTTGTGAGGAACAAGCCTTCTCCGCCAAAGAATATATTTTTAGCACCCTTTACCATTTCAACATCCATAGTACAAGTTTCTTCCATTGCTGCAAGATGTCCTGTATCAATAACGATTGTTTCTCCTGCGCCGAGGTCATATTCTTTACAATAACCATCTATTTCAAGAAATGCCATACCATTGCCCTGAATTCTCTGCATAATGAAGCCTTCACCGCCAAATAAGCCTTTGCCTAATTTTTTCTGAAAATAGATTGAAAGGTCAAGACCTTTTTCCATGGCAAGAAATCCTCGCTTTTGAACAATAATACCCTTGCTCGGTGTTACCTCATAAGGAATTATTGTTCCCGGAAAACTTGACGCAAATGCAATCATTCCTTTTCCTCCGATTGCAGTATATTCATTTAAGAATATAGACTCTCCCGAAAAAATTCTGCCTATTGCTCTTTTTATACCGCCTGCATTTGTTTCCACTTCATGTTCGGACTCATCCAACTCATAGAGCCTTTTTCAGTGCAAAGTGTCTGTCCTGCTTCGGGATTGCATATTACAACCGGCAAATTTCCGCCTTCAATTTCATATTTAATCATTATTTCTTTCCTCCGTTTCCTATAATTTCAACAACATCTTCAATCCGGCAATCAAGCGCCCTGCATATCTTCACAAGTATTGTCAATGCAACTATCTCATCCTTATTAAGCTTTGTTAAGGTTGTTGACGATATACCGGCAAGTGCCATCAAGTCGTGCTTGCGTATTTTCTTTTTTTCGAGCGTTTCCCATAGTCTCCGATAGGTTATCATAGCATAAGCCTCCGAATTGTGATATTTTTATTATACACCCTCTCCGGCAAAAATTCAAGCCTTCGCTTGATTTTTGAATATTTTAATATAAATTTATTCCCCTCATTTGTGCAATCAAACAAGGGGAATCTTTTAACAAATACCATCTTTAATCATTTTATCCCAGTTAGCTTCAAGGATTCGTACATCACCATTGCTTAGTTTTACTGTTTTCTTTGTGATATAGTCTTTTTGAATCATCCTTCTGAGCATATCCGTTACAAGCTCCTTCGGAAGATTATTTTTCCTTGCAACGTTTTCAACTGTTCTCATAAATGTCGGAACAATTTTCGGATACTGTTCTACATACGACATATTTAAGGCGATCAGTTTGTAATAATTCATTTCTCGTTCTTCTTCAACAAGCAGGTCAATCACCGCTGTGGCAACACTTCGAAGCTGACCGCTCATTGTTTCTCTTACACCGCATAAACTAATATTTTTTATTCCAATATCCTATGTTCGTTTTATATCCTCCTGTTGGTTCATCATGAACCGGTCCGGGGTTCAGCAAACGGACAGACGGGTTGCGTTTTCACGATATTATAATTTTTTAATCCGCAAGCACATAATTATTGCTTGTACAACCGCCGTCAGCTCTGAACCGTCTTTCCTTTGCAATAAGACCTGCTTTTTCAAGATCAGCAAGCGCTCTTTTGACTGTACTTCGGGAGAGACTGAGAGAAGTACATATCGTACCTATTGCCGGAAAGCATTCTGACTTTGTATAGCACCTGTCCTCCAAGTATAACATAGTCATCCAGCTTATCAAATACCTCGTTAGATAACGATACCGCCAATACTCTCGTTCCTTCTTGCATGTGTTTACCTCCCATAAAAATCAATTATCATTCTGTCCCGCTTCACGGCGCCGCAAAGCTCCCCTTCCTCCGTCTCAACGATTTCTATATCTGTCACAAACAAATAATCTTTTATGTCTGTAATCGGATCACACGCCGGAGAATATACCTCCGTGACTCGCAGAAGCTTAAAGCTGTGTCTGCCTTTTTTCAAGCC
>CAKSIW010000071.1 GCA_934463175.1 uncultured Clostridia bacterium
CTTCTGTATTTCAATATGTTTCAGGCTGAAACGGTTGCAACGAATCCGTATAACCGCAGACAGTGGGACGATGAACGTTATGTGACGCGCGGAACGGTTTATGACAGTGACGGACTTGTTCTTGCCGAGACTGTTTCCGACTCGGACGGAGGCACAAAACGGGTGTATTCACAGGGAAGGCTCTACAGCCATATTATAGGCTACTGCTCACAGGTGTATGGAAAAAGTCTGCTTGAACGTGAATATGACAGTGAGCTTTTGGGAAAGGGCGACCTTTCGATTTTTCAGGGTGATAAGAAAAAAGGCTTTGATCTCAACCTGACAATAAGCAATTCGGTTCAGCGTTATGCATATGAGCAAATGCGCGGAAGAGACGGCGCGCTTGTTGCCCTTGATCCAATGAGCGGCAGAGTGATTTCAATGGTGAGTCTGCCTGATTTTGACCCCGATTCGGCAAGCCTTGAAAAAAAGTGGGGGGATATTGTTGAGGACAAAAGCTCTCCGCTTCTTGCACGGGCGGTTCAGGGGCTTTATCCTCCGGGGTCAACCTATAAAACCGTGACAGCCGCGGCGGCATATGAGAACGGAATGACAAATGAGACATTCCAAGATGTCGGACGGTTCACAAAAGGGACTGTGACGGTTGAAAACTACGGAGGAAAGGCATACGGCGAGATAACGCTTGAACGTGCGTTTCAGCTGTCAAGCAATCAGGTTTTCTGCACGGTGGGAAATGAGCTGGGCAGCGAAAAAATGCTTGACATTTCAAAAAGATTTGGGATTGATTCCGAGCCTGTTTTCGATCTGCCTATGTCAAAAAGCGTGATTCAGTATAAAAAGATGAACAACACCGATGCGGCTTTGGTTGCAATCGGTCAGGGGCAGCTGCTTGTGACTCCGATGCAGATGGCGGTCATATGCTCGGCAATTGCAAACGGCGGAAACCTTGTCAATCCGTATGTTGTGGAAAGCGTGACAAAAAACAGCACTGTGGTTCGCGACGGCAGAACAAAGCTCGGCGCACGCGCGGTCAGTGCGGATTGTGCCGCATATGTCGGGGAGCAAATGGTTTCTGTTGTCGAACACGGAACTGGTACGAAAGCAAGAATCAGCGGTGTGACTGTTGCGGGAAAAACAGGAACGGCGGAAAACGAAAAGGGCAAGGATCATTCGTGGTTCATCGGATATGCGCCTGCGGAGAATCCCCAAATTGCGGTGGCTGTTATTCTTGAATATGACGGAAGAAGCGGAGGAGACACTGCGGCTCCGATTGCCTCGTCGGTTATGAATTACTATCTCAGCAGATATTCGGCAGACAGATAACCTGATGTCAGCTGTATGTCCACGGTTTAAAAGGCGGCTTTCAGCCCGAGCTGTGTTAAAACAACCGGCAACCCGTTAAGGATTACCTCAGTTTTTGCCTTGTGTGAACGAAAAGTCTCGCTCTTAAAATTCTTTGACCTTAATCAGGTGAAAGCTTGAAAGGTTTTTGACGCGGAGAATTGGCAAAGATGACAAATTAAAACATTCCGAAACTACGACGGTTAAGACGGGTTCGGATAGCTAATATCAGTCTAAGGAGACGGAAAATGACAGAACAGAAAACACTTGAAGGACAGGAGAAAAAACCGCGTGCGGTGCTTTGCGGCATTGATACGGGTGAGTTTAATATAAAACGGTCAATGGAGGAATTGGAGTGCCTTGCGGAAACTGCCGGCGCGGAGGTTGAAGCACATATTGTGCAGAAAACGCCGAGATTCGACCCTGCAACATGCATAGGCAGCGGAAAGCTTGAAGAGCTTGCGGATTTTTGCCGAAATAATGAGATTGACATGATAATCTTTAATCATGAGCTGACTGCTTCGCAAATGAGAAACATTGAGGAAGCGACCGACACTGACATCATAGACAGAACGACACTGATTCTTGATATTTTTGCACAGCGCGCAAGGAGTGCCGAGGGCAGACTTCAGGTTGAGCTGGCGCAGCTTAAATATCGGCTGCCGAGACTTGCGGGCATGGGCAGAGTGCTGTCACGTCAGGGCGGAGGAATCGGCTCGCGCGGACCCGGTGAGGCAAAGCTTGAAACGGACAGAAGATATATCAAGCACAGAATCCAAAAGCTTGAGGAACAGCTGCGCGGGCTTGCAAAACGCAGAAAATTTATGCGCGACAGACGGCGCAAGGACGGGGTCACATGCGTTGCAATTGTCGGATATACCAATGTCGGAAAATCGACACTGCTGAATGCTCTGACCGATGCAGGGGTTTTGGCTGAAAATATGCTTTTTGCAACTCTTGACCCAACATCAAGAGCTCTCACACTGCCCGACGGGCGTGAGGTTATGCTGATTGACACGGTCGGACTGGTGAGCCGTCTTCCGCACAATCTTGTTGAGGCATTCAAGTCGACACTGGAGGAGGCTGTGAATGCCGATTTGATTCTGAATGTATGCGATGTATCGTCCGATGAGGTTGATGAACAGATAAAGCTGACCGAAAAGCTGATTTCGGAGCTTAACGGAGACAGCGTTCCGCGGCTGATTGTTGCAAACAAGTGCGATTTAAGCGAGCACGGTGTGGTTATGGGTGAAGACGCTGTGTTCATTTCGGCGCGTACGGGAGAGGGACTTGAAGAGCTTTTGCAGCGAATTGCCGAAAAGCTTGAACCGACGGCAAAACGTCTGATGATTCTTGTTCCGTATGCCGAAGCAGGGATTTTGAACAGAATACGTGCGGGCGGCAAGGTGTTTGAGGAAAAATATGAGGCAGAAGGGATTGAAGCGGACGTACTTGCTGACATCACAATGCTCGGGGAGCTTGAAAGATATATAATACAGTCTCAGTAACAAATATAATACCTCCGAATATAATAAAAGTAAAGGGCGGGGGTGTCTGAAATGTTTTGTAAAAGGAGATGCTGCACACATTCAAACACGGCGGGATATTTTTTCATTGCAATCGGACTCGGGCTGTTCCTTGCGTTTGTGATACCGAGGTATGTACTCATTATGCTGCTCGGTGTCGGTTTGATTGGCGCGGGAATCTGTATGCTGCTAAAAAAATGACGGGAAGGAGTTTTTTTATATGAAAATAGTCGTTGTGAAAGCCCCGAAGCTTTTCAGGGGGATATTAAAGAGTATTTTCAGGATAAAAAGTGACGAATAGTACATAAGAGCAACAAAAAGGGGCATTGCGGACGCAATACCCCTTTGTTTTTTGCTGAAATACGTGTTAAACAGCTCTCTGAACCTTGCCTGATCTCAGACATCTTGAGCAAGCGTAAACTCTTTTCGGAGTTCCGTCAACAACAGCTCTGACTCTTCTGATGTTCGGCTTCCATGTTCTGTTGGAACGGCGGTGTGAGTGGGAAACCTTTATTCCAAATTTCATTTCTTTGCCGCAAATTTCGCATTTTGCCATTATATATACACCTCCCAATTGCAAACATAATAAATCAACTTATGATATTATAACAGAAAAATTCAAGTTTTGCAAGTGTTTTGGAATAATTTTTTAAAAAAATTTATATATCTATTTGCAAATGCGATTAAATATGGTATACTATTATACAGGATAAAAACAAAATAAGAGGTGAAGGTCGATGCAGAAATTTACGGTGGAATTGAGTAAAATCATTGATGAGTTCAAACTTGAAGAGGTGAACACTCCGAAACGGGACATTTTGGTTGAAACAGCTGATGTCAACCGTCCGGGATTGCAGGTTGCGGGATTTTTTGATTATTTTGATGCGCAGCGCATACAGATTTTCGGAATGGTTGAATGCACATACCTTGCAGGTTTGTCTGCGGAGGAAAGATATGAAAGAATTGACGCACTGTTTTCAAGAAATATTCCCGCGGTAATAATAACGAGAAATTCTCAGGTCGGACCCGAAATTATTGAGCTGTCAAACAAATACGGAATCAATGTTCTGAGAACTGCTCTCGGCACATCAAGCTTCATGAGTGCGCTGATTGCATTTCTGAATGTTGAGCTTGCGCCGCGGATAACCAGACACGGTGTGCTGGTTGAGGTATACGGCGAGGGAGTTCTCATCCTCGGCGAAAGCGGAGTCGGAAAAAGCGAAACTGCGGTCGAATTGATGAAAAGAGGTCATCGGCTTGTTGCAGATGATGCGGTTGAGATTAAAAAGGTTTCGTCAAAATCGCTTGTCGGAACGTCACCCGAGATAATACGCCATTTTATTGAAATTCGAGGCATCGGCATTGTGGACGTCAAGAAGATATTCGGTATGGGTGCTGTCAAGGACACAGAAAAAATTGATTTGGTAATTCATCTGGAGGTTTGGCAGAAGGGCAAGCAATATGACCGCCTTGGTCTTGTTGACGAATATACAAACATATTGGGAATTGACATTCCGTCGCTCACCATTCCTGTCCGCCCCGGCAGAAATCTTGCGGTTATATTTGAAATTGCGGCAATGAATAACAGACAAAGAAGAATGGGCTATAACGCGGCTGAGGAACTGAATAACAGAATCCTCGGTCAGATTAATAATGCATGAGAGAAAGGAAATGAAACAAGACAATGAAAATTCTGACAGATTTACACACGCACACGGACGTCAGCGTGCATGCATACAGCACTCTTTATGAAAATATGCTTGCGGCGAAGCAAAAGGGACTTGAAATGGTGGCATGTACGGATCATACGCCGGCTCTTGAGGACGCGCCGCACATCTGGCATTTCACCTGTCTGAAGGATTTGCCGCGAACCATTGAAGGCGTGAAGCTTGTCCGCGGGGCTGAGACAAATATTCTGGACGGAGAGGGACACGTTGACCTTCCGGATGATGTTATGGAAAAGCTTGATTTGGTGATTGCGTCAATTCACGGTCCTGTTTATATGAAAGGCTGCGGAGTCGACCACACGAAGACATGGCTTGGGGTGATTGAGAATCCGTATATTGACATTTTGGGTCACAGCGGTTCGCCAAGCTATGCATATGATATTGAAACAATTGTGAGAGCTGCGAAGGACGCGGACAAGTGCATTGAGATTAACAATCATTCGTTTGAGGTCAGACAGGATAACATTGAGCGATGCAGAGAGATTGCGCTGGCGTGCAAGCGAATCGGAACGAAAATTACTGTTGACTCCGATGCGCATTTCATGAGCAATGTCGGAAAGGTGAATTTTGCAGTGAAAATGCTGGAGGATATTGATTTTCCGGAGGAGCTTGTCATGAATCTGAATGCCGAACGCGTGACAGAGTATATTTTTAAAAGAAGAGGTATAAGAATAGAGTTCTGAAATTAAAATGACTGCGGAGGCGGCAATGCGAAAATTATTTGAAGAGGCTTTGGGAAAAGAAAATGTTTTTGAAAATGAGCCGATGAGCGAACACACAACCTTCAGAATCGGCGGCTGTGCGGACTGGTTTCTGACTCCCGAAAATGAGGAGCAGCTCAGACGGGTGCTGGCACTGCTGAAAGATAGAACAATGCCGTATTTTGTTATGGGCAACGGTTCAAATCTGCTTGTCGGAGACCGCGGAATCCGAGGTGCGGTGATATGTCCGTATAAAAAAATGTCAGCGGTTGAGGTCCGCGGTACGGAAATTTATGCCGAATGCGGAGCACTTCTTGCAAGAGTTGCTTCCGCGGCGATGTCGGCGAAGCTGTGCGGTATGGAATTTGCGTCGGGAATCCCCGGAAGCGTTGGCGGAGCACTATATATGAATGCAGGTGCATACGGATCGGAAATGAGCAAAATTGTGAAGTCCGTCCGCTCCATGGATTCTGAAGGGAAAGTGAAGGAGTTTTCAGCGGAGCAATGCGGATTCGGCTACAGAAAAAGTGTGTTCTGTGAAAACGGCGATATAATTCTCAGCGGCATTTTGCGGCTGGAGAGCGGAGATGCGGAGAAAATCCGCGAATATATGAGGGAGCTGTCAGAAAGGCGTGTCAGCAAGCAGCCGCTTGATAAACCGAGTGCGGGAAGCACATTCAAGCGTCCGGAGGGACATTTTGCAGGCAGCCTGATTGAACAGGCAGGTCTTAAAGGATATTCTGTCGGAGGTGCCTGTGTTTCGGAAAAGCACGCGGGGTTTGTTGTGAATACGGGCGGTGCAACGGCGGCTGACGTTTGCCGTCTGATTGAGCATATACAAAAAACGGTTTATGAAATGTCGGGAGTTATGCTTGAGCCTGAAGTGAAAACGGTCGGCGAGTTTTAGGAGGAAGAGAATGAAATTTGTTATAGTTACGGGAATGAGCGGCGCAGGGAAATCTCAGGCGGTTGACGCACTTGAGGATATGGGCTTTTTCTGCATTGATAATCTGCCGCCGCAGCTCATACTGAAGTTTGCGGATTTGGTTTATCATTCATCTGAAAAGATGAAGAACACTGCGCTGGTTTGTGATATACGGAGCGGAGATATTGACGCGCTGAAGCACAGCTTGGATGAGCTTTATGAAAACGGGTATGAATATGAGCTTTTGTTTCTGGAAGCAAATGATGAGACGCTTGTCAAAAGATACAAGGAAACGAGACGTCAGCACCCTCTTGCCAAAAAGGGCGGAGTTGTTGAGGGAATCAAGGCTGAACGCCGTCTTTTGGGGACGCTTCGTGAACATGCAACAAACATTGTTGACACTTCGCATTTAAAAGCGGCGGCACTTAAAGAGAGACTGCGCAAGCTCTACGGTACGGAGCCTGAAAAAAGCAAAATGCTGATTAACGTGCTGTCGTTTGGATTTAAATATGGAATACCTCTTGACGCGGATTTGGTTTTTGATGTGAGGTTTCTGCCGAATCCGTTCTATCTTCCCGAGCTTCGTGAGCATACGGGGCTTGAGAGCTGCGTGTTTGACTATGTTATGGGTTTTGAACAGAGCCGTGATTTCCTTGCAAGGCTGACAGATATGATTGAATATCTGATTCCGCTGTATATTGAGGAGGGAAAGCTGCAGCTTGTGATTTCAATAGGCTGCACGGGCGGACATCACAGGAGTGTTACCATTGCGGAGGCACTGTGCCGTGAGCTTGAAAAACAGAATTATAATGTCATAACTGCACACAGGGACATTTCAAAAGGTATATAACGTGAAATGAAATTTCACGTCAAGTCTCCGGCGGATTTAATTGCCCGTGCGCCTAATCTCTTATCATTCCTTGCCCTGCTGATGAGAGATTTTCCTTACCATTTGTGCCGGTGCAGGGCGGTGGAATGGAGATTAAAATAGCTATCGTGAGAGGTATGTTATGGACGGTATTGAAATAAAAAGAACAAAGAATTATCCGAAAATCGTTTCGGTCGGAGGAGGAACAGGTCTTTCGGTTGTGCTCAGGAGTCTTAAAAAAAAGACACCACATGTCACGGCGGTTGTGACGGTTGCCGATGACGGAGGAGGCTCGGGTCGTCTGCGCCGGGATTTGAACATGCCGCCGCCCGGCGACATAAGAAACTGTATTCTTGCATTGGCGGAAACAGAACCTGTTATGGAAAAATTGCTTCGGTATAGGTTCTCAGAGGGGGAACTGAAAGGGCAGAGCTTTGGCAACCTGTTTCTTGCCGCGATGACGGGAATTTCGGGCGGAAATTTTGTTGAGGCGGTTCAGCGTGTGAGTGAAGTTCTGAAGGTTTCGGGGTGTGTTCTGCCGGTGACCGATGCAAATGTTGAGCTTGTTGCACGGCTCGGAAACGGTGTGACGGTGAGAGGAGAATCACAGATAGGATTTTCAACTCATGCATACGGAAGCCGTATTTCGGGAGTTGAGCTTCGGAGAAGGGACGGCAGACGTGCGAAAATAAAGCCGCTTCCGGAGGTTATTGAGGCGATTGAAAACGCGGATTTGATTACTCTCGGACCAGGCAGCCTGTATACGAGCATTATGCCGAATCTGATTGTGCCGGGTGTTGCAGAGGCAATTGAAAGGGCAAAGGCATCTGTGGTATACATAAATAATATAATGACGCAGCCCGGTGAGACTGACGGATATGACGCACGTGAGCATTATGAGGCTATAATCTCGCATACGATGCCTGATTTCATTGATTATTGTGTGGTGAATGTCGGAGAAATTGAACGCAGTGTTGAACTTCGGTATATTGAGGAGGGCGCATCGGTTGTCAGATATGAAAAGAATATGTTTGACGGTCTTTCGCTCAATGTGATTGAGAGCGATATGGTGCGCCGTGACGACAGCGGCATTGTCAGACATGATACCGAAACACTTGCGGACATAGTGATGAAGATATGCGAAAAGGTGGTTTGAATGCAGTCATTTTCACAAAAAACAAAAGAAATGCTGTGCAGAGCTGAGACGGGCAGGAGCTGCTGCGCCGCTGCCGAGCTTGCAGGCTTGGTTTTATATACAATGAAGAGCCGCGGCGGAGTCAGACTGGTGACCGAAAACGGAGCGGTGGCGGAAAGAATTGTCAGACTTGCCGAACGGTGCTTTGGGGCAAGACTGACGGCTGTGTGGAAAAAAAGCTGTTTTGTTTGCAGTGTGTCCGACGGTCGGCTTTTGAAAAAGATTTTAGGTGAAATGTGTGACTTTGATGAATGCGGCTGTACGGTGAAAAATGTGATTGTGAAGAAAAGCTGCTGCCGAGGAGCTTTTCTGCGCGGGGCTTTCTTAGGCGGTGGAACAATTGTTGACCCGAACAAAAACTATAATTTGGAGTTCATAACCTCAAATGAAAGCTTATGCTCGGCAACCGAGAGGCTTTTGTCGGAATGCGGCTTTGAGTTCCGCAGAACCGAAAGGCGCGGCAGCTGCGTTTTGTATTCCAAAAACAGTGAGACAATTTGTGATTTGCTGACCCTCATGGGCGCGTTCGGTTCAAACATGGAAATCCTTAATGTGAAGATTGAACGTGAGCTGAGAAACAATCTGAACCGTGCCGCAAACGGCGAGACGGCGAATTTTGACAAGGTGATTAAGGCGGCGGTTCGGCAGATAAAGGCAATTGAAAAAATTGAACGGACAGCGGGGCTTGATTCACTTCCGCAGGAGCTGCGCGAGACGGCACAGCTCAGAATGAGATTCAAGGATCTGAGCCTTGATGAGCTGGGAAAAAAGGTGACTCCGTGCCTGACAAAATCGGGAATAAATCACCGTCTCAAAAAGATTATTGATATTGCTGACGCAATTGACGACTGACAAAAGAAAAGGAAGGGGCGAGAACATGGCATTTGCGCATTTGCACACGCATACGGCATACAGTCTGCTTGACGGAGAGGGAACGGTTAAAAAGACACTTGACCGCGCAAAGGAGCTTGGGCAGACGGCAATGGCAATCACAGACCACGGCTGTATGTTCGGCGTGATTGAGTTTTATGAATATGCAAGGAGTATCGGCATAAAGCCGGTGCTCGGCTGTGAGGTGTATGTTGCGGCGCGGACGCGTTTTGATAAGGTGCATGAGCTTGATTCGTCAAGCGCGCACCTGATTTTGCTTGCAAAAAACAATACGGGATATAAAAATCTTATGAAAATTGTTTCGACAGGATATATTGAGGGTTTTTACTATAAACCGCGTATTGACATGGAGGTTCTCCGCGAAAACAGCGAGGGGATCATTGCGATGAGCGCCTGCATGATTGGCGTGCTGTCAAAGAAGATACTCAGCGGAGACTATGAGGCGGCAAAGAAGTCCGCGCTCGAATTTATTGATATTTTCGGAAAAGAAAACTATTTTATTGAGATTCAGGATCATGGAATATATGAACAAAAGCGGCTTAACCATGAGCTTATCAGGCTTGCGCGAGAGCTTGACCTGAAGATTGCCGCAACGAATGACATACATTATGTGAAAAGGGAGGACGCGGAGTTTCAGGACGTTCTGATGTGCATACAGATGGGCAAAACCGTATATGATGAAGACAGAATGAAAATGAGCACCGACCAGATGTATGTCAAGTCCGAGGAGGAAATGCGGGAGCTGTTTTCATATATTCCCGAGGCAATAGAGAATACGCAGAAGATTGCGGACATGTGCAATGTGGAGATTGAATTCGGAAAACTGCACTTGCCGAAATTTGACCTGCCCGATGGCTACACCTCTGAAAGCTATCTGCGTGAACTTTGCCTGAGCGGTCTTGAAAAGAGGTATCCGAATGCATCGGAGGAGATACGCGGGCGGCTTGAATATGAGCTTGGAACAATTGAAAGCATGGGCTATGTTGACTATTTTCTGATTGTGTGGGATTTCATACATTTTGCTCGCCAGAACGGAATCAAGGTCGGTCCGGGCAGAGGCTCTGCGGCAGGAAGCATTGTTTCATACTGTCTTGAAATCACGAATATTGACCCGATAAAATATGACTTGATTTTTGAACGGTTTCTGAACCCCGAGCGCGTCACAATGCCTGATATTGATATTGATTTCTGTTATGAGCGCCGCGGAGAGGTCATTGATTATGTAATTGAGAAATATGGCAGTGACCGCGTTGCGCAGATTGTAACCTTCGGAACGATGGCGGCAAGGCTTGCAATACGCGACACAGGACGCGCGCTTGACATGCCGTATAACTTTGTTGACAGTGTTGCAAAGCAAATACCGAATGAGCTTAACATCACAATCGAGAAGGCACTGAAGAGCAATGCACAGCTGAGAAACATGTATGATGCTGACGTACAGGTGAGAAGGCTGATTGATTTCTCGTCCGAGCTGGAGGGACTTCCCAGACACACTTCAACTCATGCGGCAGGGGTTGTGATTACGCGTGACCCCGTTCAGACATATGTTCCGCTGTCAAGGAATGACAACGTGATAACAACACAGTTCACAATGACAACAATTGAACGTCTCGGACTTTTGAAAATGGATTTTCTCGGACTCAGAACGCTGACGGTTATTCGTGACGCAGCCGCAAACATAATGCATTCGTGCGGTATTGAAATCGACACGGACGAGCTTGACATGACGGATTCCGAGGTATATGAAATGATTTCGCGCGGTGACACTGACGGCGTGTTCCAGCTTGAAAGCGGCGGAATGCAGGAGTTTATGAAAGAACTGAAGCCGTCAACAATTGAGGATATAATTGCCGGAATTTCGCTGTACCGCCCGGGCCCGATGGATTCCATTCCGCAGTATATTGCAAACAAAAACAGGCAGGGAAATATAAAATATAAGCACCCCCTGCTTGAAGGTATTTTAAATGTCACATACGGCTGCATTGTATATCAGGAACAGGTAATGCAGATTGTACGTGAGCTTGGCGGATATTCACTCGGCAGGGCGGATTTGGTTCGCCGCGCAATGTCAAAAAAGAAAACCGATGTGATGGAGCAGGAGCGGAAAAACTTTGTCTACGGAGTTGTCGGAGATGACGGTACGGTTGAGGTTGAGGGCGCAATAAAACGCGGAATTGACGAAAAAACAGCAATTTCAATATTTGACGAAATGATGGATTTTGCAAAATATGCCTTCAATAAGTCCCATGCCGCGGCATATGCGTTTGTGTCATATCAGACAGCATGGCTCAAGTGCCATTATCCGACGGAGTTTTATGCTGCGGTGCTCACAAGCGTGCTTGATAAGTCAACACAGGTCACAAAGTATATAAATTCCGCAAAAAAGCAGGGGATAAAGCTGCTGCCGCCCGATATAAACAAAAGCTTCGGTACGTTTGTTCCCGACGGCAGGAACATCAGGTTCGGACTGGCGGCAATAAAGAATGTCGGTTCGGCTTTTGTTGATGATGTTGTGAAGGAGAGACGCGAAAACGGCGAGTTTTTATCGTTCACGGATTTCTGCCGGAGAATGTCGGGGAATAAGCTGAACAAGAGAATTGCGGAGGCGATGATAAAAAGCGGCGTTTTTGACGGCATGAATCTGAAGAGATCGGTGCTTTTGAGCGTTTATGAAACCGTGATTGATTCTGCGGTATCTGATTTGAAAAATGCGGTTGAGGGACAACTGGATTTGTTCGGAATGCTTGATGATGTTCCCGACACTTCCGATGATGGATTTCCGGATTTGCCGGAGCTGCCGAAACGCGAACTTCTGAACTATGAGAAGGAGTATCTTGGGGCATATGTTTCAGGACACCCGCTGGACGGACTTGAGGAGGAAATTGCTCTTGTATCAAGCACAAATATACTTGAAATTCTCGAAAACGAGAACGGAAGATTTGCTCCCGATTCAAAGGTCAGCCTCGGGGGAATGATTTCAAAAAGCCGCAGTCAGCTGACAAAACGCGGAGAATATATGCGTTATCTCAGTTTTGAGGATTTAACGGGTGAAATTGAGGTTATTGTTTTCCCGTCGCAGGTGAGAAAGCTTGAAGGAAAGCTGGAGGAGGGAAATCTTTGTGTCATCAGCGGTAATCTTGACATTCGTGAGGACGGAGCGGCAAAGGTCAGACTTGAAAAGCTTGAATCTTTGGCAGACAGAATGCCGTCGTTTGATAAACTGTATATTAAGACGGAAACGGAAAGCGGAGAAATTCTCGAAAGAATCAAAAAGGTGCTGAGAGGACGGGGAGGCTGCATTCCGGTTATAATATATTGTGCGGAAACAAAGCAATCCAAGATGGCACCGAGAAGCATGTGGGTGAATGACGAAAGCTGCATTGAACAGCTGGAGAAAATTGTCGGAGAAGGAAATGTTAAGACAGTGTGATGAAAAGAACGCGCAGACTTTAAAACAGCCTGCGCGTTCTGTATTATTTAGGAAGTGACAATTAGATTATATGCCCAGCGATTTAAGATATTCACGGCTCTGTCTTGCAGATTCGAGCGGTGAAGCAGTCGGAGACTGATCCTGCTCAACAATGACATATTCCGCGCCTGCCTTTGCCGAAGCCTCAAGAATTGCGGGGAA
>CAKSIW010000072.1 GCA_934463175.1 uncultured Clostridia bacterium
GGCGAGCAACACCGTGACTGCCGAATATGTCTTTGCGGACGGAGAAGAGGTCAAGCTGCTGAAGGCGGACAATGACGGATTCAAAAACCGCCATGTTCTGACATTTGACAAAAATGGTTCTCAGATTCTGAGCTTTGCGGACAAAGCAGGAAACGTATTCAGTGACTATCCCGTCATATCTCAGATTGATGACAAAGCACCCGCAATCAAAATGACAATGGATTTTGTCGGGAACGGTGCCGAGCTTTCGGGAAATGACAGCTATATGGCAGGGAACTTCTACACAAGCAAAAATGTCCGCATTCTTCTGAACATCACGGACGACACGGCGGACGGCATATCTGTGACTGCCGAAACGAAATCAAAAACAAAGCTCCCCGTGAATGCGGAAAACATCAGTGCGGACGGCAAGACATACAGCTATAATCTTGTTGTCACCGAGAACGGCGCATACAGGATAACCGCAAAGGATAAATGGGGACATGAAAATTCGGTTGAAGCAAACATATCCATCATCGACAAAACCGCGCCGTCAATAAGCTTCGGAAGCGGCACTGTGGTTTTCAGGGAAGGAACGCAGGCTGACGCCGCAAAAGCCGGACTTCTGGCTGACGTCAAAGCCATTGATTTGCAGTCGGGAGCAACTCTGCCTTTGGGTGATAAAGGTGATTTGCTGACAAACGTGACCGAGGGCGTGAGAATAAACGCAGACCTGAGCCGCATCAATCTCAGCGAGGAAGGCACGTATACGGCAAAAATAACCGCCGAGGACAGACTCGGAAATGTTTCCGAAAAGGAACGCACGGTTATTGTTCTGAAGGATATATACACCTTCTGCGTGAACGGCATATCTGTTTATGCAAATGATGTGTTCACCTCCGCAAAAGGCAGAATCCGCTTGAACGGTTCAAGCGAAACCGCAAAATATTACTTCTCGAAAGGATATAAGACCGCGGCACAGATGAAATATTCAAAGTCTTTTGACGCAGTCGATGGCTTTGACGCATTGCAAAACGGCTACTACACAATTCTCGCACAGGAAAGCAGCAGAAAAATGTATTTGCTTTATGTGTATATATATTAAAGAACGGAGGTGCGGCACAATATGTTAAAACGATTTATATCCATACTGCTGACCGTTTCCGTCATGCTCACGGTCATTCCGTCACAGCTTGCCTTCGCCGAATCGGAGGACGCGGAAACACTTGAAATTTCAAATCAGTATATTAAGGTCACTGTCAGCAAAGAAAACGGAGGCTATGTCATTTCAACTCTTGAAGGCGACCTGCTGAAAAAAAGCGATGACAATGTTCAGCTCACTCACAGGGGCGAGAGCTTTGACACCTCCTTCACGTCCTTCCGAATCAACTCTGATGAATATGTATTCGGAAATAAATACGGCATTTTTGAAGGAGCCTCCTCCTCCGTTGTCACGCAGATAGAGCCGAGCGGTGACTGCATAACAAGCACATGGAGCATTGGAGACTGCACGGTGGAGCAAAGGCTTTCACTTGTGAACAACAACGTCTCGGAGCAGCTCGGAACCGCAATGATTTCATATACCTTCAAAAACGGTTCATCAAGCACAAAAAGTGTTAAAAGCCGCGTGCTCATTGACACACAGCTTGGCAAAAACGATTACGGCTATTATGAAGTTCCGAAGCAAAACCTCGGTCAGGGATATGAATACTTTGAGTTTGAAAAGACGTGGGATTCCTCCGTCAACCCGACCGTGAGAATGCCGTCCGACTATTTTGTCCGTGACAATCCGTTTTCATCGGAAATTGTCGCCTTTGGCGTGAACAGTGTTTTCGCGGAGCAAAAGCCATATAAAATGACCTTTGCACACTGGTCAAACATTGCCGCCACAGTGTTTGACTACACCCCTGATGAGTCGCTGAATTTCACGAATAGGCTCAATGCCGGAAAAACGGCAGACAGTGCGGCGGCACTGTATTATGACCTTGGGAGCATTGCACCTGGGCAGGAAAAAACGTTCTCCACCTGCTACGGTGTGACAGCTAACCTCAAGAACAGGGAAAACAAAATCATCATCAACACAACCGCTCCTTCAAAGCTGGAGTTCACAGACAGCACAAGAACCGCATATAAAGGCTCTGGAGGCACTGACAATGTTGTCCGCATTAATGTGAACCTGACAAATCCGAAGCAGGCAGGCAAGAACCGCAAAAAGCTTGCCGTTGTTGCCTATGCCATAGGCTTTGACACACAGCGGCAGACAGACAGCGGAGCATGGGTGGAATATAACAACGCCGACCCGATCTGCTCGGAAATCATTGACTTCAAGGCAGGCGAAAACCGTGTCACATATTTTGACTTTAAGTTTACGCCGAAGGAACGCGCACAGCTCGGCACATTTGTCATCAAGGTTTTTGACATGGACGAAGAGATCAACGAGCTTCAGCATTACGCAGAGGATTTTTGCCTCGGTTCAGCCGAAAACCACATCATAATCCCCGGCAAGGATTCAACCCTGCCTGCAATCACGCTGACGGGGCTTGCGCCCGACATCATATATAACAATGATATACGTTATATAACAGTCAGCGGACGCGGCACGGAATTTTTCCGAAGCGACCTTCTGAACAGGATTGAGCTGCGCGGAGAAGACGGCACAAGCTATAACATACCGATTGAAAACCTCATTTTTGAGCAGGGCGGCAATTCATCAGGGGTCAGCATAATGCTTGATGAATATATGAAGCCCGGGAGATACAGTCTGCATTTTCTTTGGAAAAACGGCACAAATGAGCCTGCCATTGCAGGTCTTGACGATTTCACCTCTGACGCCATGGTTGTTCAGGTGTCAAGCGACATAAAATATTCCAACTCATATTACGGTGTCATTACCGTTCAGAGAGGCGGAAACAACAAGTATACCGTTGTTCCCTACAAAAACGAAAGTGAGTTTGAAAAAGCAGGACTTGACGAGGAAAAGCTGCTGCTCTCCTTCAGGGGTGACATCAGCCGCGACAAAAGCCGCAGCAAGTTCTACCGTCTGCTCGGAAAAGACAAGGACGTGAACATAAACCATATTCTTAATTATCACGGCGGCGACCTGACTCTTGAAGAAAAAGATAACGGCTCCGTTGAGATTCTCATGGACGGAAAAATAACAACAATCGGCGCAAACACTACCGTGAGAAACGGCACTGCGGCATTCAGACTGGAATGCGGCACGGAATATATCATTCCCGAATACAGCGAGGACGGCACTGTTGAAGAAAACGGCGAGCTTTCGGGCAATCAGGATTTCATTGAGCTTAAATGGGATAATGCCTTTGACACTCTGACCACGGTCGGCGGTTTTCTGATTGACATGAAATACGGTATTCTCGGCAAAATCAAAAACAGCGATAACACAAAGTCTGACATCATCTCCTTCGGAGGAAGCCTTGACCTCGGCTTCATGACCCCCGGCGGCGCGGCTGCCATGCGTCAGAACACTGCCGCGGGCGCACGCTGGACAACAGATTATGTTGAGACGCAGCATGACGACCTTGATGACGGCTATACCTTCGGTCTCACCTTTGATGAGGACGCAGGTGAATTCAGGTCACAGGTCACAGAAAAGGATATTGCTCCGTCAAACAATGACGCAAGCCGGGTTGAAGCGGGTGCCTCAATCCATGACATACTCTACGGCGGCAAAAACCCGGGGTACATCGGAATCAACATGGAAGCAAACATTACGCTTCCTCAGCTTGTGAAATTCCTTCCGAATAAAATTGAAGGGAATTTGAGCGTCAACACAATAAACGGCTACAGAGTGGGCGTTGACGCCGATGTCGAAACGGCAAACTTCTCCATGGGCTTGTCACTGGTTGTGAGATCCGCACCGTCGGGCGCACCCGTTCCCGATAAGCTGTACTTCACAATCGGCGGCTTTGAACCCGGTGTTAACGTTGACGGTCTGGGCGTGCTGTGGGTGACAGGGGGCGGCGGCGGATTCGACAATCTGTATGACACAATCTACGGCAAGGACGGCGTTCCTCCTCTCACCCTCCTGCTTCATGCCGAATTTGATATAACCAAAATACTGACTGGCAATGCGGATTTGGAGCTTTCACTGCGTTCGCTCAAGGTATCCTTTGACGATTTGAGCCTGAAAATGCTGAAGGACGCTAAATTTATTGAGGGCGGTGAAGTTGCGGTCGGCTGGTATCCAAACTTCAACCTCAATCTGTCGGCTGGTGTGAACTTTATGCAGATTATGAACGGCAGCTTCACGATATGTGCTGCGGCAGGCAAGGGAACTGCCGATTTCGTTCAGTTTGTCCTGAACGTATCACTCGGTCTTCCGAAATATATCCCGATTGTCGGCGGTATGGAGCTTGCCTCGGCAGAGCTTGGAGGCGGCAGCCAAAAGGTTTGGGGGGCAGTTGAGCTTCTCAGTCTCATAAAGGTCGGCTTCACATATTATTGGGGCGGCAGCATTGAATTTACACACGGCAGCCCGAGCGGAAGTCAGAATTTTGCAGTCATGTCACAGGCGGACGACGCCGGCGTGAAGAGAACCAAAATGCTGTTTAACAACATGCTTGAACCGCTTCAGGTCGGAACAGACCCCAAAACGGGTGAAAAACAGTTTGCATCGGTCGGAGGAAACCTTTCGTATATCGCAGGCAGCACAGCCGTCGCAGACTTTGACGAAAGAGTGCGTAACTCAGGTCGTTTCGGTGTGAGCACCATGAGTCTGCAAAATGCGCGCACCGAAATATTCACAAACACCGAAAGAACCTCTCATCTTGTGAGCTTCGGCGATGTCTCCGACTATATTCTTTCAATCAGCCGCGCCGACGGTTCTGAAATTTCGGAGTCAGACCTCCGCGGGCATTTATCCTTAAAACAGGGTGACTCCGCATATGAATTACGGTATTACACCAACCCCGGACACGGTGCGGCAGATATTCGGAAAAAGGAAGCGCTGGAACGGGCAAACATAAACATTACGGGCAGCACCGCATACATTGTAATTCCCAAATCCGACACGGCAAGGGATATTCTGCTTGAGTTTTCGGACGGCAAAGCATATGACATAAGCGCAATCAGGGTGAATCCGCTCAGCACGCTGACATCATGCGGCGCACAGATGAACGGAAACACTCTGACGGTTAATTGGGACGGCGAAAACATCAGCGACAGTGCAAAAATCATTGTTTCAGCCTCAGACGGTGATTCCCGAAATGATATTGTTTTAAACGAAACCGAAATATCCGCAAAAGCGAAAAGTGCAGATATTCAAATATCGGATAAGATTCCGAGCGGCGAATATATCATTAAGCTTACATTAAGCGATGAAAACGTGTGCTATGACAGCTACCATGCGAATAAGGTCACAATTACAAACCCGAAAGCACCCGGAGGCATTGAAGGTGTTACAATTGAGAATTGCGGAGATGACAAGCTGAAAATCAACGTTCTCACAGACGCGGAAAGCTTTGACGGATATCTTGTTGAAGTATATGAGGACGGAAGGCTTGCCGACACGGGGCTTTACTTTAAAAAAGGTGAGGAAATTATTGTCGGCGGACAATATGAAATTCCTGTTTTGGACGAGGACGGAAACCCGACGGGGCAAACCGTGAAAGCAGGCTACACTCCGGGGAAAGAATACAGCGCAAGGGTGAGGCTGTGCAACATTGCAGAGGACACGGACGGCAACGAGGTTTATCACTGCGGCGCCGCCAAAACCTCCTCGGGTCCGAATCCGATTCTGAAAGCGTCAACGCGTCCTTCTGTTGACATGGAATATGACAAGGCATCAAGCTCTGTTAAGATCAGCTCCGATGTTCCGATAAGCGGCGAGCTGTATATTAATTCCGACACAAAAAACAGGGAATGGTATGAGTTCCCCGATGAATCAACATCGCTTTCAAGACAGATTAATCTTGCCGACGGTGATTACACTATTGAGTTTTATGCCAAGGACGGCGACGGCGACCATGCGATTGTTCAGAAAATAATCAGCGTTGACACCACCGCCCCCGTAATTCTGCTTTCTTCGCCGACAAGCGGCGGCAGCTTTGGCGGAGACAGCATAACCGTAACGGCAGCAGCGGACAAAGATGCGGAATATTCATTCGCAATTAACGGAAACGCCGTATTGCCTCTTGAAAATGATATTTTTACAGGTGAAATGCTGAGGTGCACTCTTCCACTCGGCGAATCAAAGAACCTTGCAAAGATTAGTCTGGAAATCATTGCAAAGGACAGCTCAGGCAACGAAACGTCAAAAAAGCTTTTGCTGACAAACAAGAGTCTTTCCGAGATAACCTCAGTGAGCGTTCTGAGTGACGGCAGAGAAATCACCTCCGGAAAGCTCACGCTTAATGCGGGCGAAAGCACGGAGCTTAAAGTTCTCGGCACAACAGAAAACGGCGATAAAATTGACATCACAGACATGCCGGGCACGGCTCTTGAAATTGCAGGCGGCAGCGCAGCCGAGCTTGACGGAACAAAAATCACAGCCGTCTCTGACGGTCAGACTCTCGTGCGTGCAGGCTTCTCTCTCGGCGGCAATGAAGCTCTTTATGACGGAATAATTGTCGAAGCCGCAGAAAAATCCCCCGAGCATGATTCTTCGTCTTCCTCCTCCGGCGGTGCAGCACTCTGCACGGTTTTGTTTAACACAAACGGCGGAAGCACAGTTCCGAGCCAGAGAATTAAGTCGGGCGCAAAGGCTTCCGAACCCGAAAACCCCGTAAAAACCGGATATATTTTCGGCGGCTGGTATACCGACAAAAATCTGACAGAGCCATATAACTTCAGTACTGCGGTCACCAAAGGCTTCACTCTTTATGCAAAGTGGAATGAGGACGCGAACGGCGGAGTGATTCCCGATCATAAATTACCGTTTGCCGATGTTTCCGCAAGCGACTGGTTCTTTGAATACGTTAAATATGTGTTTGAAAACAAGCTTATGAACGGTGTGTCCGATGACCTGTTTGCTCCGAACGCTTCTCTCACAAGGGCAATGCTTGTCACCATTCTCCACCGCAAAGCAGGAGAGCCTGACGCAGACGGCAGCACCACATTTGCCGATGTTGATATGAATGCATATTATGCAAGTGCGGTTATCCGGGCACAGCAGAACGGAATTGTGAACGGTATTACGGAAAATGAATTTGCACCGAACCGAAGCATAACACGCGAACAAGCCGCGGCAATTATATACAGATATGCAAAGCATTTCGGATATGACGTGCAAATCGGCGACAGCACAAGTCTCACTTCCTATGACGACTTCCATGAAATTTCGGATTATGCCGTCCCTGCCATGCAATATGCGGTCGGGAGCGGACTTATGAAAGGCAAATCCGCCGAAACGCTGAATCCGCAGGACACTGCAACAAGAGCGGAAATTGCAGCCGTTTTGCAAAGGTTTGCCGAATTGACGGAATAACCTCACGCTGTCTTTTAAATGAAAACAAAAAATCTGAGTCATTGCCAAAACGGCAATGGCTCAGATTTTTCGGCATAAAAACAGAGCAAGCGATATAAAGCTTGCTCTGACGTGGTGCGGATAAGAGGACTTGAACCTCCATGAAATTGCTTTCACATGGACCTGATGATAGCGTCTAATCGGTGAAAAGTTAAAAACCGCATAAAATCAGGGATATCAGGCTAATACAAGCCTTGAAAATCTCTGATTTTTTATGCAAAATTCATTCTATGGAACTGGTTGAATGAAATAAAACAAACCAGTCGTATCGAAATGATGCGGCTTTTTTTATTTACAGAAATGGAGGAATTATTATGCCTAAATTAAATAGCAATTTTACAAACATACTAAACAAACTTATCACAGATAAGAATATTTATAATAATACATAAAAGTTATTGGATATAAATAATATAGGCACAAAATGCCATGAATACCGGAATAGTATGTAAAAATCTGTTGATGAAAAAAACTCTCAATAACCTAAAACACAGTACAACCGATTGGCATATAGGTTGTACTGTGATATAATAGGATACAGAAAAGACGGATGGCTTGAAAAACTGCAAGAGCAGATAGAACTGCGGAGAAAATTACAGAAAGAGCTGAAGGCTCTTGAAAAGGAGGTGCCGAAGATGAAAAATGTGCCTTTAACGGAATTTCACACAAAGGTGTCGGCAGGCGAAAGTCTTATGCGGATGACGGAATCGGTCAGACGATATGAACGGCGCGACTGTTTCAAAAGCATAAAAAAATTTCTGAAATTGCCGAATGAACCGAGAATCTGCATCGTATACGGTTTGAGAAGAACGGGCAAAACGACAATGCTGTTTCAGACGATACAGGATATGATGGCAGATGATTTCTCAAAAACGGTATATATAAAAATCGAAACCGATGATACAATGGCGGGGCTTAACAAGGATTTGCAACTGCTCTATGACAGCGGAATAAGAAACGTGTTCATAGATGAAATAACGCTGATGAGCGACTTTATTGACTCGTCCTCGCTTTTATCGGATGTGTATGCGGCTATGGGTATGAAAATCATACTGTCGGGTGCTGACTCGCTCGGATTTTGGCTTGCAAAAAATCAGGAGCTTTATGACAGAGCATACAGTATCCACACGACATTTATACCGTTTCGTGAATATTCAAGACTTCTTAAAAAGGACGATATAGATGAGTATATCCGATACGGCGGAACGCTCCGTGCAGGCGAAATTGATTTTGACGATGAGGATTTGCTCTCGGAGGAATCGGCATTCCGCAGTGATGAATCGACAAGGAGATACATCGATACGGCGATCAGCAAGAACATACAGCATTCACTTGTACACTGTGAAGACGGCGGACAGTTTCGGCATCTGTACACACTGTATGAGGCAGGTGAGCTGACAAGCGCTATCAACAGAATAATCGAGGATATGAACCACAGATTTATACTCGAAGTTCTGACAAGAGATTTTAAGTCAAATGATTTGAAACTTGCAGCAAAAAATCTGCGCGGTGAGGCAAATCCCGAAAAACGGACGGATATACTCGACGATATTGACATTGAGGCGGTAACTCAAAGGCTTATGGATATACTTGAAATCCGCAACAGTGAGGAGCAGAAAATCGGTATAACCAAGACTCATATAGAGGAAATCAAAGAATACTTGAAAGCACTTGACTTAATATATTATACTTCGGTCGAAATAACAATTCCGGGTGCGGCACCTTACGACAACATAGTGTTTACACAGCCGGGAATGAGATACTGTCAGGCACAGGCGCTTGTGCATTCGCTGATGAAAGATAGTTTGTTCAGCACTCAGAGCGAGCAGATGAAAGCGCTTGTTACGAATCTTATTCTTGATGAAGTAAAGGGCAGAATGCTTGAAGATATTGTCCTTATGGAAACCTCAAAAAAATTGAATTTGAAAAGGTATAGGGTGTTTAAGCTGAAATTTGTGGCAGGAGAGTTCGATATGGTGATCTATGACCGTGAGAAAAATGTATGCGGAATTTATGAGATTAAACACAGCAATAAATCCGATGTAAATCAGTACCGACATCTTGCAGACGCCGACAAATGTGAGCAGACAGAGCGCAGGTTCGGGCAAATTGTGAGCAAGGCCGTGCTTTACAGAGGCGAGAGCTTTGAAGCGGAAAACGGAATTGCATACCGAAATGTTGAGGAATATCTGAAAAACGATATTTCGGATTTCAGTCTTGAACAGGCTGTGGACAACGAAATACAAAGCGGAATGGATCTGATATAAAAAACGGAATTGCCGGGAGTTTTGCACTGCCCGGCTTTTTCTTTGGGAAAAGAGGAGTTGCGATTGAAAGTGTCAAAAACACTGATCAATACAAATATTAAATTGAATATTTTTAAGCAGGAAAAAGCTTTGGTGCGTTTTATCTCGCACCAAGCCTTAAACCCCGACCGGCAGTGCCGTTCGGGAATTTCAAAACAGGTGCTGTTAAAGATGTGTTGGTGCGGTTTTGTGTGACAGAATAGAGAATTTCCGCACGGTAAAGCATTAAAACCGTGTGAAATCTTGGCGCTGAATTTGTATTGCAGTTGCAGAATTTGTGTGCTAAATACGGACAAACTGCCATTTGATGCGGTTTGTTCGTGTGATAAGTAAAAAAGTATTAAGAAAGGAGGAAAATCAATGGGAAGACAAGAAAATAGACACCATATCAGTCTCTGGCTTGAAAATGACATCTATAAAAGATGCGAAAGCAATCGTATGAGAGGACACGAAATACTCACTCGAACTGAGTATGTGACAAAGGCTCTTGAATTCTATAACGAGTATTTGAAGGTAAAGGAATCAGATGAATATATCAACGATAAAATCCTCGGCAAAATGGAAACTATGCTCTCAAATCTTGAAAACAGAATTGGCAGACAGATGTTTAAATCTGCTGTGGAGTCTGCAAAAATCGCTCATGTGCTTGCAAGTGAATTTGATATTGAATGGGAAGAACTTGATGGCCTTCACATTCAATGTATCAATGAGGTTAAAAAGATTAATGGAGCAATTACATTCCCTACCACGAAAAGAAATCCGCAAGAGTGATTTATTTGATTACCATCCCCAAAGCGGAACTTCTGTTGCCTATAACTATGCGGTGCAAAAAAAATTACATTGCGAAGAGTACATCGAACAGGTTGCAAGCAAAAAGTTAAGAAAAGGTATAGAAGATTGTAATGAGATGAAGTTTAAACCCGTCGAATTCGACGGGTTTAAACGAATATTAAAATCATAATGTTTCTTTTGCCTTTGCGTGGTCGGTTACAAAATAAAACCGACTCAAAAAATCTTGAAATTACAAAATAATTTTTCAAAAACTATTGATATTTCGTTAAGAAAAGTGTATAATATTTTTAACGAGGTGAGCAGCGTGAAAAGACCAAATTTTTTGAATGAAATAAAACAAAAAATATTAAACACCGAAAGCGGCACTGTATTTGTTGCCGTTGACTTTGTTGACATTACAGATAAAACCACCGTAAGCGTTTGTTTGACACGTTTAGAAAATGAAAATATTATACAGAGAATATTACGTGGTGTATATTACAAAGCTGAGCACAATGAGTTTTTGCAGGAATATGTTGTGCCAAATCCAGATAAGGTTGCACATGCTCTTGCCCGTAACTTCGGTTGGACTATTGTCCCCTGCGGAGATACTGCCTTAAACATTCTCGGACTTTCAAATCAGGTTCCTGCCGCTTGGTCTTATGTAAGCGATGGAACATATAAAGAATACACATATGATAACACTACAATAAAATTCAAGAGAACTACCAACAAAGAAATCTCAAGGTTATCATACAAGACCGCATTAGTTATTCAAGCACTTAAAGCCCTCGGTAAAGATAATATTGACGATACAATCATAATCAAGCTTAAAAACGATTTGATCGATGAGGAGAAAACTACTGCTCTGCTTGAAGCAAAGGCGGCAACCTCTTGGATATATGAATATATAAAGCAAATCTGCAAGTCTTAAAAGATGACTACAAACATATGCAGAATATGATTTTCGGCGAAAGGATACCATTTGATACTATATTTGATGGTATTGAGACGTTGAAAAAAGAAATGAACTGAAAGAGATGAAACAAATGACACCCGAAACAAAAGCAAGAATACAAATAGATAGAAAACTCACAGAATCAGGCTATGTAGTTCAGGATTTTTCAGAATTTAATCCTACGGCATCGCTTGGTGTTGCTGTGCGTGAATATCCGACAAGCAGTGGTCCCGTTGATTATCTTATTTTTGTAAATAAAATTCCTTGCGGTGTAATTGAAGCGAAGAAGACTCAAGCGGCAGAAAGCTTAACATCTGTTGCTGAACAGTCTAAAAGATATATAGAAAGCGACCTGAAATTCATCAAATCAAAGACTCATATCCGCTTTGCTTATGAAGCAACAGATTTAATTACCCATTTCTGCGATTATGATGACGAGAAGGCTCGTTCAAGAGAAGTCTTTACTTTCCACCGTCCTGAAACTTTGCTTGAATGGATGAAAAGCGAAACAACTCTCCGCAATCGTTTGAAAGCATTCCCTGAATTACCAATAGAAGGCTTTAGAGATTGCCAGGTGAAGGCTATTCTTAATCTTGAAAAATCATTTGGTGAAAACAGACCACGTGCCGTTGTTCAAATGGCAACAGGCGCAGGCAAAACATATACAGCCATTACAAATACATACAGACTTTTAAATTGTGCAAAAGCAAAAAGAGTTTTGTTCTTGGTAGATACAAAGAATCTCGGCGAACAGGCTGAAGAGGAATTTAAGAAATATAAGCCCTATGACGATGCAAGGTTATTCCCTGAACTATACAATGTTTGCAGGCTGAATAAATCATTTATTCCCGAAAGCACACATGTATGTATCAGCACCATACAGAGA
>CAKSIW010000073.1 GCA_934463175.1 uncultured Clostridia bacterium
ATATTGATCGTGTCGAAGAGCTGTTTGAAATTCCATTAGAAGATGAGAGCGGAGCAGATTTTGTTGTGGATGGTGAGCAAATCGCTTCTTCGGAAAAGGTAATTTGCCAATATGAGGACTGCAAAGTAAATGTTGCTGATTTTGCTATTAGCGGTGAAAGGGGAAATATTTTTGCAATCTGTGGACCAAGCGGGTGCGGAAAGACTACTCTTTTAAGGCTTTTTCTTAAACTGTTTGATTATGAAGAAGGAAGATTACGTTTGTTTGGGCAGGAAATAAAGGATTGCGGTCTGCGTTCTTTGCGGTCTGCAATTTCATATGTCCCTCAAGAGAATATGGTTTTTCCAGGAACAGTAAGAGATAATATTTTGTATGGAAATCCTAATAAATCCATTTCTGACACACATATTCTTGAGTTGGCTGATAAAATGGGGGTAAAGGATGTGATATGCTCGATGGGATTGGATACCTCACTAAATGAGGGAGGGACAAATTTGTCTGGTGGTCAAAAACAGATAATTGCGCTTGTACGTTCAATTCTTTATGAGAAACCGATTCTATTCTTAGACGAAGCATTTGCTTCCATAGATGAAAGATACACATTAAATATTCTATCTTTTTTGTCACAGCATAATGCATACATGTTTATAGTGACGCATTCTAAAAAGATTATTGAAGAATGTAACGGGACTATTTATGTTGGAAGTGGAAAATAATTGGGAGAAGTTGATATGGCTAATGAATCGACGAATCAAAAAACTCTAGGGATAAAGCGGTTACTTGTTAAGATACAATTTAATGAGGTTTTAAAAGTGGTAGATGAAATAGCAGACTCATTCCCGTATGCAATTATTAAAGGGATACCGCTGTCGTTAATGGCATATAATGACTGCTACAAAAGAAATATAGGTGACGTAGATATCCTCATTAATAAGGAAAATATAGGTCCTTTTGATGAGATTCTTAGAAATAATGGCTTTAAATGCAATTATCGCAATAGAGAGGAAAAATTGATAGCGTTGTTATACTCTCATCAGACAAGACCGTTTTTGAAAGATACACCTCTTTATAAAACGTATGTCGATGTAAATTATGATATTTTTTGGGGGGAATATACGGGTAAGCGAGTTGGCATCGGAAGTTTTTTGAGTGATGCGTGCGAGATAAATATCGAAGGCATGTCGTTTAGAACATTACCTCCGTTAAAAATGTTGATTGCTATCATTTTGCACCATTACAAAGAGACTAATTCTATATATCATTTGTATACTCACAATACTATTAGAAAGGATATGTTTTATGACGTTTACAAATTGATTATTAATAATCCTGACTCGATTACGGTAAAGAACCTATGTGATGCGTGTATTCAGTATGGGATCAGTGCATATGCATATTATATATTATATTATACATATTTTCTTTTTCCAGACCCTATATTATTACAATTTGTTAAAGAACTTTATTCTGAAGAAGGGAAAGCTTTATTGGATTGTTTTGGATTGGATGAAAAAGAGAGAAAACGCTGGAAGTGTGATTTCCTAACCAGAGTGAATGAAACTGATTTGAAAACTCTTATTATGAATCAGTTGACTCCGACTGATTTGGAAAAAATAGAGAGGAATAAGATGATTTTTGGGGAATAGCATGAAAGAACATCATATTGGGATAATAGTAAATGATATAAGTGAAGAATTAAAGATATATGAAAAACTTGGTTATAGACAGAAGTCTGAATTATGTATAGACAATTACCAAAATAATAAAGTACTGTTTCTTGAAAGAGAAGGGAGCTCTACTCTTATTGAACTTGTGGAACCTATAGGCAATGAATCAACTGTGAGATCTTCAATCAAGGGTTATCATCACGTTTGTTATGAGATTGATTCTGATAAAGAATTGGATGATATGTTTGCAGTGAAAGGTATCGGAGTGCTTTTTTGCAAAAAAGTGATTGCACCGGCATTGAATCATCGCAAGGTTTCGTTTGCGTTACTAAGAAATGGAACAGTTATCGAATTTCTGCATAAATAGTATCGACTTTTATGGATTTCGTCATTAAATATAGTTATTTAAAATGGTGTGTTGATTTATGAAAGATAAAGATATTAAAAAAAATGATATTAATGTGTTAGTTATTTCAAATATATTGTGCATGGAATGCGATTATAATGCGCAAAAGAGAATTGGCGGTTTGGAACAAGACACTATTGTTTTTGATTTTATACGTTTTGAAGAGTATTTTGAGAAGGAAATTGATTATAATGGAATTGATATGGCGGTGATATGGATAAATTATGAGAGTCTTTTTCCGGATGCTCTTATTTCATTTTTGTCAAATAAAGATGAATTTGAAAGGAAAACTTCTATTATATGCGATTTGTTAAAGAAATTGTATGTCGATGTAAAACGAAGATGTAAAGGCTTGGTTTTTTTTGTTGGACTGGAAGACTATTACATTAAAATAACCCAAATTGTCGGTGAAATACCTTTGCTTGGGGCTTCAATTGATCGGATTAATCTTTTTGTAATGGACTTATTAAGCCGAGAAGATTATTTCGTTGATCTAAAAAAAATTATCTCTAAAATAGGACTTAATAATTCGTACAATGAAATATGGAAATATAGGTGGAATGCAACTTATTCTCAAGCATTATATTTTGAAGTTTGGAAAACTATATATGGTCGTTTTTGTTCCCTTTATCGAAACAGAATAAAATGTATTATTGTTGATTGTGATAATGTTTTGTGGGGAGGAATATTAGCTGAAGATGGTATTGAGTCTATAGTTCTCGGAACGGATGATGGTAGAAAATTTCAGGATTTTCAGCGATATATTCTTGCTTTGCATTATCTAGGCGTAAGTGTATGCGTATGTAGCAAAAATAATGAAGAGGAAGTTAGAAGAGTATTTCGTGAACACGGGGGAATGGTTCTTAAAGAGGATAATATTGAAAGTTTTCAAGTGAATTGGGACAGTAAGGTTAATGGAATAAAAAAATTAGAAAAATTGTTGAATATTGGCCTGGAAAGTATGATTTTTATAGATGATTCAGAACATGAGATTAACGAAGTCAAAGCTCTTTTGCCGGCAGTGTCTTGTGTCCTTTTTGATGCGAAGACCATATATAAAAACTTATCGTTCTGTTTAAATTCTTTCGTTGATAGCTTTAATGTCAAAAAAAGACACGAATTTTATAAAACCAACGTTTCGAGAAAATTTGTAGAAGAGAATTGCGGATCGCCAGAGGAATACTTTGATAAATTAAATACTACGGTTATATTTTCGGTAGCAAACAAAAATGAGTCGGGAAGAGTTGTTGAATTGTTAAACCGAGTGAACAAACGAACTATTGGGAGTAGGCTTACATGCAAAGATTTAGACACCGTTTTTGAGAAACATAGTTTTTGTCATTTTACAGTTTATGTCAACGATATGTTTTCAAATTTGGGAATTGTTGGATGTACTTATTTCTTTCGCTTTGTCTTGCAGGGCAATGGGGAGGGGGATAGAACGTAAAATGATTGATTTTGCAAAAACTAAAGGAGCGAGGAGATTTGTATTTATAAGAACAGGCAAGAATGATGAATTATTTAAGTTGATTGAAGAAAGCGGGCTTGTTTTTACAGACGAAAGTTATGATTTCTGCATGTGAATAATAAAATTGCATATTCTGTTTAACCAGAGCATTCTTTCCATATCAACGGATCACTGTTCCGGTTTAAACTGAGCAAAACTCACCTATATTAGTATGCGGCAGCAGAAGAATCCTTTGTTGTGCTTGATTATCCACAAGCACAACCAGAAACAGGGTCAATGGGGAATTTATGCCGGCTTTATCCCTGGCCATTGATGCTAGTAATGGTTGGGCTACTGATCGGGTACTAGCGGAACATGATCAGATTGTCTCGGTGTTCTTGATCAGTTATCATCGGAAACTGTGCTCAGATAAGCCGGAATTTACATAAAATATTTATTGTGACATAATTTTTACAACAGGCGGTTATGATGTCATCTTGAAACAACTACCTGCATAATAAAACAGTTCGAGTGTTGGTCGATCTGGTTGAGGGTCAGTATTAGAATGCCTCTTTTTAAATGGCAGATTGAGGGGCTAAGGCCTAATAGTAAACGCTTAATAGTGCATTCATGTAAATATTTAGCTGCTCAAATTAAAAGTTGCATAGATGTTATAGTTGCTTTCTGTGCTTTTTAGGTAATCTATCTGACCAGTGCCAGGTGTAGATCTTGATTTACCGTCATACATTAGGGTAGATGTCGAGATATAGTATAGTAAGAGCAAGGTTGTGAGGACTGTAAAAAAGGAGAATTTTCTAGAAGAAATGCTTATAAGGTGTGAAATAGGTAGAGTAACAGGTTGATGAAGGGCAGTCGGTGCTCCTTTCCTCCTTATTTTACTGACTTTAAAAATTTCTATTACCCTTCAAGTCCGACCACCAGCATTGGGTTTAAAGTATGGGAAACATTGATTTTATCAGTGTTTCCCGTATTTTTTTCTACAAGATTTCTCTTAAAATACCGTGTAGAAACGTGTAGACCGCATAAATACTGGGTTTTCTGGTCTGACACGGTGTCGAAGAGATGTTTCTTCTGTCATGATTTTGAGTATAACACGAAAGGTGGAAAAAGAAAATTCAGAAAACATGTGTTGTGCTGTCTTTGAAAATCGGATAAAATATTAAGTAGAGGAGAAATAATTATGCTTTATCACATATCAAAAACCGCAGGCTTGAAAATATTGAAGCCGCATGTTTCAACACACAAAAAGGCGTATGTGTACGCCATCGAAAATGTGGTTACCGGACTTCTGTTTGGTGCGCCACAAGATGATTTTGACTTTATTATCAGCGAAGAAAATGGCGTTCCTGTTATTATGGAGTGCTATCCCGATGCCTTTCGCTTATCTTTCAAAGACAAAAAATGCTCTATCTATGAGATTGGTGATGAGGGATTTATGCGTGGAATGACATCGTGGAGTTCGGAGCTTGTCTGTGAGAGCGAAGTTGCTGTCGTTCGTGAGACTGTCGTTCATGATCTCTATTCCCGCCTTCTTGATGAGGAAGCTTGTGGTAATTTGACAGTATGCAGATACGAAGATACTGCAGACTACAAGCGTACAATATCAGAGCATATCGTAGATCGTCTCGTGCGTTTTGATGCCATATATACTGAAAATGAAAAGATAAAAAAACATTATGGAAAAATAATTGATGCACTTAAGGATATTATGGATGGACATTTACTATGAACATACAACAGTTTTGGTCTGATTAATTACAGGGACATTATTTTTGTCTTGGTCGGGGAAGTGTAATGGTCGTGACAAAGTACACATCTTTGTGACAAAAACAATGTCCCTACGGTAGTTAAGAAAAGAATACATTAAAACAGGAATTTCTGGATAGGAAGTATGAAGCATGATCTGTACGCAATGATGGTCAGAGACTTCGGGAAGCTTTGTTTTATGTGGTTTTTCAAAGTTTAATAAAGTTCAAGTCTGATTACTAGCACTAAAGTTAAAGCAGGAGAAACGTTGATTTTGCAGCGTTTCTCCTATTTTAGTCGGAAAAACTTTAAGAAAACATTTGCTGATATAATAGGTATTTTGTAACAAATATAGCATATATATAAAATAGTGTTTGTATTTTTAGCCTAAATCATGTATTATGAAAGGGGATTAGTTCGTGAAAACCGAAATAATACAAAAGGAGAAGCGCGATATGATAGTAATGGATGTTAAAATTGATAATTTTGTTTCTTTTAAAAATTTTCACATGAATATGTCATATCCTAAAAAAATAGTAGGTTCATACATAGATAATGAATTTTTGCGTGACAGAACAAATTTTAGATACAAAAAAGTGAATATAATAATGGGTGCAAATGCGTCTGGTAAAACCTCTATAGGTAAAATGTTAATGACTTTTTTTAATTTTATGGTTAAAAAGCAGTATGAAAATCTTACAGATGTGATTTGTGATGTAACCCAAAATGCTTCATTTGAAATAGATTTTGTAACCAATAAAACATTGTTATATAGAGTAAAAACAATTATAAGACCTAGGCATGGAGAAAAATACCAAAGTGAGGACATAGATGTAACAGTTATGTCTATTGAAATAGGAATTAGGGATAGTTATGAAACCTGTGCAAAAAGGATAGCCTTGAAAAAGGAGGAAAAAGCGGATAGCTATATTCAGGAATTAGAGAAAATTAAAGGATTATCGTGGATGTTTGAATATCCTTTTGACAGTACGGAGGGCAGTAGAGGTACATATATACCTACAAATCCAAAACGATATTTGCATGTACTGGAAAATATCCTTAAGACGTTAGATCCTGCAATCCTGAAGGTAGAAAAGTCGGACGAGATAGAGAATACCTATATTATTCGATATATGAACAGGTCTGTAATTATTCAGGATGGAAAATTAATAGATTCTAATGTATTGTCAAGTGGAACGAAGGCAGGAATTGAGATTGCAGGAGTTTTAACCTCTATTTCGGAAGGACAATATGGTTTTTATTTTTGCGACGAAAAATTTTCATATATACATAGCGATATAGAAAAAGCCATTTTGGCAGTTATGATTAGTAAATTGCATGAAAATGAACAGTTATTTTTTACAACTCATAATACCAATATATTAGATATACCATTGCCAAAACATTCTTTTTTATTTTTGCAAAAAGATATGAATGACAAAGATGAACCCATAAAATGCATAAGTGCATCAATACTTTTAAAGAGAAATACAGATTGTTTGAAAAATGCAGTTGAGAATGATTTATTTTCTGTTTCACCTAAAATTGATTTGATCTATGAACTTGAAAATAGCTGACATAAGAAATTGTTGAGGTACACAATATGAGCATAAGAGGGTACTATCAATATTACGTAGAGGGAGAAGATGAAAGAGCACTTTTAGCCGTCTTAAAAACCGAAATGGAATTAATAGTTCCTGGTAAAATTGATGTGCTGAATGTGGTACAGCAAAAAGTAACTTCAACACGTCTTATGTCTTTGAAAAAGGGAACTACAGTAGTTTTAGTTTTTGACACCGATGCGGGAAATACGGATGTGTTAAAAGAGAACCTTAAAATATTAAATAAGTGCTCACAGGTAAATGGTGTTATTTGTATACCACAAGTGAATAATCTAGAAGATGAACTGATCCGAAGCTGTGACATCAAACAAATAAAAGAATTGCTGGGAAGTAAATCGAATAAAGACTATAAACATGATCTGATTATTGAAAAAAACCTTAAAAACAAGTTGCTTGCTCATTCTTTTAACATGGATGAGTTTTGGGCTAAGACCCCCCAAAATAACTTTAAAGATATTAACAATCAGGCAGCAAGCATAAAAAAATAAAATAATTTATTTTATGCGGGTTTGTGGGTTGAGGAATTTTATTTAAGTCCGACCGTTAGATTAGGAGAAGCGTTGGATTTGCAGCGTTTCTCCTGTTTTCGTTACAGAGGAGGAAAGTCATATTATGTCTAAGCAAGTTATTTGCAGTTCATGTGGTGCGAAATTTCGGCAGTCGCTGCCAAAATGCCCCTACTGTGATACTCTGAATTACAAAGGGGCAGAGGCGGAGTATATGGGAAGGCTGCAAAGCATCCCTTAATTACGGGAATGCTACATTTTTGCCACACGCACAGCGAATACAAGACAACAGATTTGTAATATAAGGGAAAAGAGAGGAGTTTATATGAAAGGAAAAACAGGATGCCAAAGAGGGAATGGCAGCAGACTCTCGGAAAATTCAGATGGAAGGAGTTGGGAAAGCGTCTGCTCGTAATCGGAGGTTACTCGTTGAGCTTCTGACTGACTACTATCCTTTAGGGGGTATCAGTAAGCTTAAGGAGTACAGGGAAGTTTTACACGCGAGGGTTGAGGAGTACAGGACAGACGATATGCAAGAGGGTTGAACGGCTGAAGGAAGTTGCCAATATTGATGTGATTGCCGTCGTCGTGATTGCTGATCTGACAGATGATGAAGCCAGAGAACAGGGCTTGGGTGCACAGATGTTGGAAGAAAAGTATGGGGCAAAGTCATTTTCAATTATTAAAGACAACGATGTGAAAAAATTTTTAGAAAGTAATAAGAGAATACTTAGGTGTGGTTTTACAGGTGCAGATTTCGGATGAACGGAGCCCCTTTCCCGCGTCAGCGGTGTAAGAGGCTCGCACCAGCGGTGCGCTATCCGTTTGTTACTTGATAATAGTCACGGCTGCCAAATACTTCAAACAGGTTCGGCATTTATTTACATCCATGTACATCAATCCAAATGAGTTACTTGTTCTTTAACTGATTTCATAAACTCTTTTTAGTACTAAATGTCCCTTTGCAATGTGGCTCTCGAAAAAGCATTTTTGTTATTTCGGCAGGTAATTCGGCAGTACGTTTTTTTCATACTCATAAAGCTGCCTGATTACACCTTCAGGAAGCTTTATTGTTCTATATAAATCCGAATTAGTCATCATTTTATGCATTGCTTATGGTCTCCTTTCGTATCGCCGATTACCGGAAATTCAGAGGCTCGTTATTTGATCTTAAAATACAACTGATACGGTTCGTAACCAATGTCCTTCAGCCGACAGAAATTGATGCCGGGATCTTGGTTTTCTGTACGGAAAAAGGTTTGAAAATCACCCCATTGACGTTCGGTATCTGCTGAAAGCTCATCTGCCGGGTTTTCACTCTCAAGGTAAAGAATTCTTTCCTGTGGGGTTATGCCGACAAGCGCTTCTGAACCATAACAGAAAGCACCTATTGAGGCATCATCCGGTAATGGTACAAAGCGGATACCAATTGGAAATAGCAGGACAATTGTGTCACCCTTGTTCCATGTTCGTGAAATCGTGACAAATTCGTTTGTAGCTCCCGTCTGTACAATCAGCTCGTTATTAACGTATATTTTTGCCTCCGCAGCAATCCAATCGGGAATGCGTAGGAAAATGCGAAGCGCTGCTGGTTGTTCTGAATCAATAGTAATCGCGTATTTCTTAAAATCGGGTTTGTTGGCAAATACGCTGGTCGTGGCGCTGATCGTTTGTTTTGCGTTGTTTTCGGAGGAATTCTGTAAGCTGCCATTCATATAGTCCTGGTTAAGGTGTAGTGAGATCCTATTTTCACCAACTGCAAAATTTGCTGCTGCATTTGCATACTGCGTCACATAGATTTCGTTTTCGTTTTGATAAAACATCATACGATTGAAAGCGGCATTTGCCTGAACCATTGTTCCGTGACAGCAGAAGAAACTATCCATTTCCCCGGCCCAGTCTTTTCTGCTTCCTGCTTTCATTGGCAGAAAATAGGTCAAAAGTCCAAATCCCGGTTTCCCATCCCTGGGTTGGCCTCTCCAATAGGTTTGTGCCAGAATTCCGTTATTAATATTGTATTCGATATAGTGCATGTAGGAAGGATCTTTTGTCTGGCGGAATAAAAATTCAGCTAAACGAATCATGTTGTATACGGTGCAGTGTTCCTGATTTTTATCGCCAAGTCGTGCCTTTAGTTTGCGCATGGGTGTCCATATTTCACCTTGTGTCTGACCACCTGTTACAAAGCAGCCGCGATCAGTCACTGCACATTTCCAGTACATTTTTACGATTTCCAGCCACTTTTCGTCACCGGTAATTTCATATGCCATTGCGCAGCCAAGTATCTCCGGTATTGTCGTGTTTGCATGCATATTCGTAAGAACATCCTTACCTTCAAGCAATGGATCAAACAGTCTGCGCCGGTAATAGCGATCCATCAGAACACGATACTTTTCACTGCCTGTAATTTTGTATAGTTGTCCCCAGACTTCAAGCATTCCTCCAGTTTCGACATCAAGAATATTGTCAAACTGCTCCTGGGTGTACTCACCGCTCCAACGATAAAACCAGTCTGCAAGTCTATCGGCAACCTTGAGTGCCTGATTATTTTCCATGTATTGATATACATCAATAAGTCCCATAAACAGTTTATGTATTGTGTACTGCGGTGCCCATACGGCTTTTCCTTTTCCGAGCCAATACAGGTATTTCTCAGGAATGGAACAGGCCCATTCGCCGCCGTTATCTTCCTGACACATAAAAAGCTCGTTTACAATCACGTCTGCCTTTGACTTCAATTCCATGTCTTTGGATTTCTCATAATGGAGAGCAGCAGCCGATAGCCAGTGTCCGAGAAAATGACCTCGTAATTGACAGCTGGGATCTTCCCAGCCACCCATGATTTCAGTGTCCATTCCGCGTCCTGAAATCCTTCCGGCTTCCAGCATAAAGTTGCGCAGTAAATGCTGGGTTTTTAATTTCATCAGATATTCTCTGTTATCCTTTTCGCGCCTGAGAAAGTCTGATTCATATAGAATTACGGATGTTCCTCTTAATTCATGCATATCTTTTGCTCCTTAATGCGTTTTTCTTTATGTTACCAAATATATGGAGAAATAGAATGTAGATTCGGGATAAAAGCATGTAGATTCTGGATTTTGTTTTGCAATTTCATAACATAAGCAATATAATAAGCATACTATACATACCGTTTTTTCTAAAGAAGGGCGTTTATATGTTATATTTTTCTATAGAGCAAAAACATATTATTACGCAGTGCAACTACAATTACAGTCCGGAGGGGATCTACCATCCAGATCGCGTGATGAAGGAGTATGATTTCTTATTGCTGATAAATGGCAGCTGGGAAATTGTCGAGGAGGATCAGACCTATCTGCTCCATGAGGGAGATTTGCTTATCCTTGAACCCGGATTACACCATTTTAGCCGCAAGAGGTGCTCGCCTGAGATGCGCAACATGTATCTTCATTGCGCTCCGTTACCTGCGGACGGAAATTCTGTAGGAAATGTCATTGGAGTTTCCAAGCAGACCGATAGCAGATGTGCTCCGGAAATCAGCAGATTGTTCCGGAACATTATCGAGGAATATTGGAACCGGCATGATCAGTACAGCAATCAAAGAATAGGGAATTTGTTTGAACTGCTTTTGATGGAACTGGCAGTCTGCGGTCAGAAGAATCAGATTGCAGATCCGGTTATTTCGGAAGTTCTTCAATTTTTTTTGGAAAACAATGATAAATTTTTTAAAACAGATGAAATCTCTGCTCATTTTGGTATCAATGCACATAGTCTGAATCTTCGATTCAAAAAAGTAACAGGTACAACGCTTTATCAGTATCAGCTGACTCAGAAACTAAACATGATTCACGAAGTTCTCATTGAAAATCCTTCGCGTGGTCTTAGGGATATTGCGCTCAGCTTTGGCTTTTATGATGAATTTCAGTTTTCAAAATTGTACAAGCGTCAGTTTGGATATCCTCCGTCCTGCAGGCGGAAGGGCAGTCGTATAGACAACGTCCCTACGATAGTCTGTGGCGGTCAATCCGGGTGTGAGGCAGGTGAAATTCCTACCTGAAAGAGAGAAAGCGCAATTTAGGTAGGAAAAGCAGAGGGAGGAGGGCAATTTCCCATGGCATGTACAAGTACCGGAGAAGTACATGCGGATTTGCGGGTCTGCCGATTTCCGCATGTACAAACGCCGGAGAAGTACCTGCGACTTGGCGGATTTGACGCCTTCCGCATGTATAGATACAGGGCAAGCTGCTACGCCGGGACAAAAGCAACGTCCCTATGACAGCTGTTCTATGATGCTTTGCCTTGCAGCCTGTCCGTATACGATGGACGGGATCAGGCAGCCGAGCAGCGCGAAGACGGGAACTGCCAGGAGAACCGGAAGAAAGGTAAAGCCTGCCCGGAAGAACCAGAACATGTTTTCCAGAAAGCCTCCTATCAGCGGATTCAGCAGAAGGGAAAGGACAAGGGCAGCAGCGGATGCCCCGAGAGCGTAAAACAATCCCTCACAGATCAGCATGGATTTGAGCTGGCGTTTTGTCATGCCTACTGCCTGCAAAACGGCAAATTCCCTTTTGCGCGACAGTATGCCGGTCATGATTGCGTTAAAGAAGTTCAGAACGCCGACCAGACCGATTACAGCGCAGAGGACACCGCCCAATACAAGGAACATATTGCGCAAACTATTAAATTCGGCTCGCAGAGTTGCCTTGCTTTCGTACATAAGCCCGGATGTGTCATTTTTCGTCAGTGCATTGAGATAGTCTTCTGCGGACTGCTCAGCAGCAGCGTCCGGGGTGTCAAAGAG
>CAKSIW010000074.1 GCA_934463175.1 uncultured Clostridia bacterium
AAAATTCCTCCTATGATATTATTTATATTCTATCATAGAAGGAATCAAATTTACAGACTTTTTTTCACACTCTCTAACTCTCTGCAATACTTTGGCAGAACGTCAATACCTATACTGTTTTATTAAGGTTATTTTTTCTGAAAATTATTTCTGAACTGTTTTGGTGTCATGTGAACCTGTTTTTTAAACATTTCAATAAAATAGCTTGTTGTCGAAAACCCGATATCAAGGGCAATATCCGTGACCGACGCGGTTGTGGTTGACAAAAGACGCTCAGCCTCAGTGATCCTTATGTAGTTTACATATTCCGTAAAGCTTTTTTTCATAACCCTTTTGAAAAGCCGTGAAAAATAGCTGTAGCTCAGACTGCATTCCCGTGCCGCCTCCTGAGATGACGCTGTGCTGAAATTTTTCTGGGCATATTCAATTGACTTTTGAATTGAGTGTATCGCGTCTGTTGTTTCAGTCCAGACCTCAATCCGCGCATCGCTGATTTCATTATACCAGTGACGTATCAGCCAAAGTGCAAGCTTGATTGTGTGCGCACGGAGCGCCACCTCAAAACCATAGTCGCGGCGAGTCCACTCTCCCATGAGGTCTTCAATAATACCCGGAACGGGTGTGTTTTCAATTTCCGCTTTTGTAAAAAGGTTTTTATATTTATCATTATCAGCAATGAAAGGAACAATATATTTAAATTCAAGCACAGACTGTTCCGCAGCATACAAAATCTGCGGCATAAACTTTATGACGATATATCGGCTTTCCTCTTGAATTGAACTGACTGTGTGAGGCTTTTTTGAATGTATGACAATCATATCTCCCGACCTGAGACGGCAGTTTTTTCCGTTGCACCATATTTTTGCGTCACAGTCAAGCCCGTAAAGGACTTCGATGTAATCATGATAGTGTACGCCTGTCGGCTCACCTGTTTCGTTGCTGTGGTGTGCGGTCATATTTATGCATTGTATCGGTATGTCGAAACCATACAGCTTTGCTTTTGCTTCTTCTGGATATTGCATAAGCTCCTCCGGACAAAAATTTGATATTTTTAAGTGTTTTTATTATATCACATTTTTTGACGAAATGCTATAGTAAAATAAAAAATAATCTTTTCGGAACGGAGGAAAACAAATGGAAAAACTGAAAATTGCGTTGATTGGCGCGGGCGGAATCGCGACAAATTCACATGCACCGGCATATGAGAAAATGGATAATGTTGAGATTGTCGGCGTGTGCGATATCATTGAAGAGCGCGCAAAAAAAATGGCAGAGCGTCTCGGGACAGACTTTTTCTGCACGGATTATAAAAAGATTTTTGACATTCCGGGGCTTGATGCGGTTGATATATGCACCCCGAACTATCTTCATTCCGTGATTGCGGTTGACGCACTCGAAAAAGGTCTGAATGTATTCTGCGAAAAGCCCGACGCGGTTAGCGTTGCAGAAGCGGAAAAGATGAAAGCGGCGTCTGAAAAAAGCGGCAAGCTGCTCATGGTCATGAGAAATAACAGATACCTTGCGGCGTCAACATATCTGAAAAAATTTATTGATGACGGAAAAATGGGAGAAATCTATGCAGCTCGCTGTGGCTGGCAGAGAAGACGCGGAATCCCCGGCAAGGGCGGCTGGTTCACAACGAAGGCGCAGTCGGGCGGCGGACCGCTGATTGATTTGGGCGTACATATGATTGACCTTTCAATCTGGCTTATGGGCAATCCCAGGCCGATTGCTGTCAGCGGCTGCACATATGAGAAATTTGCGAACAGCGATGTTACGGATTCCGTTCATTCGGCATTCGGAACAAAGGTCGAGAACGGAACGTTTGACGTTGAAGATCTGGCAATGGGATTCATTCGCTTTGACAACGGTGCTTGTATGCAGATTGAATTTTCATGGGCTTCAAACATAAAGGAGGAGCAGCGTTTCTTTGAATTCAGAGGCGAGAAGTCGGGTGCGTCTTGGACATCGCTTGATGATAAGCTCAGAATATACAGTGAGGAATATGGCAGCACGGTTGATTATCTGCCCAACCTGAAAGGCGGAATGCAGATTCACGAGGCAAATCTCAGACATTTTGCAGATGTTCTGCAAAACGGCACAGAACCGATGTTTGTTCCTCAGCAGGGAATTGATATGATAAAAATTCTTGAAGGCTTCTATAAGTCGGCAAGCGAAGGAAGGGAGATTCTGCTTTAAGGCAGAGGGTGAATGATATGATAAGAGTTTTGGTATGGAACGAGTTTATTCATGAGCTTGAAAGCGAAAAGGTGAAGGCAATCTACCCGAACGGGATTCACAACGCAATTGCGGATTTCCTGCGCTGTGATGATATTGAAGTCAAATGTGCAACTCTGCATGATGAGGAATGCGGACTCACCAAAGAGGTGCTTGCAGAGACTGATGTTCTGATTTGGTGGGGACATATGAAACACTGCGATGTTCCCGACGAGATTGCAATGCGTGTCCGCGATGCGGTGCTTGAAGGAATGGGAATGATATTTTTACATTCAGCACATCACTCAAAGCCTTTCAAATTTTTGTTGGGTACATCTTGCAACCTCGGCTGGCGTGAGGACGGAGATATGGAGCGTATTTGGATATGCAAGCCGTCACACCCGATTGTGCGCGGTCTCGGAAGATATTTTGAACTGCCGCACGAAGAAACATATGCCGAGCCGTTTGACATTCCCGAACCCGATCAGCTGATCATGATGGGGTGGTATGAAGGCGGTGAGCTGTTCAGAACAGGGTGTTGCTATAGACGCGGAAACGGAAAAATCTTCTATTTCCAGCCGGGTCACGAAACCTATCCGACATTCTATGACAAAAACGTTCAGACAGTCATCAGAAATGCGGTATATTGGACAAACAGCGGCTACAGAGCAGAGCTTGATTGTCCGCATATAAAGAAAATAGGCGAATAGAACAAAAAAACCTCCCGAAATTTTCGGGAGGTTTTTTTGAGCCAATTCTGACATTATCGGCGCAGTCAATTCCGCTGTTTGCAGTCACTCCTGACATCATCAGCGCAGTCAACCTCGTCATTGTCAATGCGGTCAGTCCTGTTGTTTGGAATAAAGCTCAACGACATCAGTGCCGTCAATTTCTTTGACGCCGACGCGGATAATTTCGTTCCGTGAGGTCGGAATGTTCTTTCCAACATAGTCGGGACGAATCGGAAGCTCACGGTGTCCGCGGTCAACCAGAACCGCAAGCTGAATCTTTGAAGGCCTGCCGTAGGAAATGATTGCGTCAAGTGCGGCGCGGACTGTTCTGCCCGTGTATATAACATCGTCAACCAATATAATGTTTTTTCCCGACACGTCAAAGGGAAGCTGAGAAAAATTCACAACAGGACTGTCACCCTCGGCATAGCTCAGGTCGTCACGGTAAAAGGTTATGTCAAGAGTGCCGACCTCAACAGCCTTTCCCTCAATGCTGTGAATGTTCCGTGCAATGCGCTCCGCAAGAGGGACGCCGCGCGTTTTAATTCCCACAAGGCAAACATCTGATATTGTCTCGTTTTTTTCAATTATTTCATGAGAAATTCTTGTCAGAGTTCTGCCGAAAACATTTTCGTCAATCAAAACAGATTTAAGCTTCATGGATTCTCCTCCTTGAAAAAATCAAGCCCTGTCGCATTCGGCAGGGCTTGCAGATTTAACACTACTTTATTTGCTTTTCTTCGCGGAAAGCATGAGGTTTGTGATGATTCCGAGAATGAGAGCACAAGCAATTTCCGTGAGAGTCACCTGACCGATTTTGAGTGCCATGCCGCCGATACCCGAAATCAGAATCGCGGAAACCACGAACAGGTTTTTGTTGTCGCCGAGGTCAACGTCCTGAATCATTTTCAGACCGCTGACTGCAATGAAGCCGTAGAGCGTCACGCAGACACCGCCCATAACGCATGAAGGAATCGTTGCAAGAAAGGTTACAAACGGTCCGAAGAATGAGATGACCATTGCCATGATTGCAGTTGTCAGTATTGTGACAACTGACGCGTTGCCTGTGATTGCAACACAGCCGACCGACTCGCCGTAGGTTGTGTTCGGGCAGCCGCCGAAGATCGCGCCCACGATTGAACCCACACCGTCGCCGAGAAGTGTTCTGTGAAGTCCGGGGTTTTCAAGCAAATCCTTGTCAATGACCGTTGACAGATTTTTGTGATCCGCAATGTGCTCCGCGAAAACAACGAATGCAACGGGAACATACGCAACGGCAATTGTCGCAATATATTTTGCGTCAACAGCCGCAAAACCCTTGGCTGCACTGAAGAATGTGAAATCAGGATACCAGCGCATATTGTTGAAAAGTGAAAAATCAATGATTTTGAGCGCGTCGTTGTTTGTCGAAATTCCAATCAGGGTGAAGATTGCCGCAACGGCATAGCCTGCAAGAATACCGATTACGAAAGGAATCAGCTTTGCCATTTTCTTGCCGTATACTGAGCAGAGAATGACAACAAAAAGTGTGACCAAAGCGCATATGAATCCGAGCCAGCCTTTTGCGCTCATCATGTAAACCGCGTTTGCGGAATCAAATTCGGTGAACTTCAGCATATCGCCGATTGCGTTTCCTGCAAGCGAAAGTCCGATGATTGCAACTGTCGGACCGATGACCACGGGGGGCATGAGCTTGTTAATCCAGTTAACGCCGACACATTTTACAACTATTGCAATGACAACATAAACAAGACCTGCAAAAATTGCACCGATGATTAATCCTGCATATCCTGCCTCAGTGCTGACAGCACCTGCAAATGCCGCAAACATTGAACCGAGAAAGGCAAAGGAAGAACCGAGGAAAACGGGGCTTCTGAACTTTGTGAACAGAAGATATACGATTGTTCCGATTCCTGCGCCGAAAAGCGCGGCGGACTGGGACATTCCGTTTCCGATGATTGAAGGAACGGCAATTGTTGCCGCAAGAATTGCCAGAAGCTGCTGAAAAGCAAAAATAATCAGCTGCCCGAATTTTGGTTTGTCGTTGATGTCATAAATCAGTTTCATTTTTAAATCCTCTCCCCTGAGTAAAATTTGCGGAATAAGAAACAATAAATAAAAAAGCCTGTCCGACGGCGCAGACAAGGCATAGCTAATGCAGATTTATTAAACGTCAATCTTGCCGATGTCCCGCATCGAGTTTAAAGATAACTTATTCACAAATGCAAGTATAACATATTATGGAATAAAAGTAAATAGTTTTTTTGAAATTTGTCGAAAAAAATTAAAAATTGCCTTGTATTTTAATAAAAAAACAGCAGATAATAAAATCGGGTGATTGTTTTGAATATATGTCTGAGCAAGCTGAAGGGGAGCAAGGTTTTTTTGGAGGATGAAGATGACGAGGAGTGCGGAACGGTGCGCGATGTCTGCTTTGACGAAAAAAACGGGAGCGTTGAAGCAATTGTCGTGGAACCGTGCAGCCTGATTCCGATAAGCCGCAGAATAAAGGTGGAGGACATTTCGGAAATCCGCGGAGGACGGGTGATTCTGAAAAAGGAAGGCACTGCGGAAAATACATTCCGCGGCTGTCCGATGAATGACATATGCGCGGTCAGCACGCAGGGGAGTCACGGCAATTGTCTGAGAGATGTGGCGTTCAACACCGAAAACGGAGAAATTACCGACGTTTTCATCTCGAAAAACAGATTTTCAAAAAAGAGAAAAATCTCCATAAATAAAATCCGCGTAAAGGACAATACTATATATATAGAATGAAAAAGGCGTATTTCATGCCGCGGATATATGCCGAAAATTATGCGGCAGGGGGAATGAGGGACAATGTGTAATTTTTCGCTCGGAATGATGGCAGGAACTGTTCTGGGTGCAGGACTGATTCTTGCTGTGCACCCGATGAACAAGCGCGAAATGCGCAGAGCATATAACAGAGCAGGCAGAATAGTCAACAGAATGAACCACACGCTCCGCGACTGGACATAAAACACAGTCAAAAATCCTCCTTCCGTCCCGAAGGAGGATTTTTTAAATCGAAGGTAAAAGTTTCTTTTATAAATTTACGAAAAATACATAAAGTTTTTAAAACACAACAGCACTGAGCCATAGTGTGGCTCGGTGCTGTTGTGTAATTATGACAAGAGAGAAAATTTATTTTTTGTTTTTCAGACATTTAAGAGCAGAAAACATCAAATTCCGTTCCCCTTGTGAAAGCTTTGACAGCAGCAAGTCAAGCTCATCTCCTTTATCCATTTTACGTCCTTTCAGTAAATAGTCAATTGACGTGTCAAAAATATCGGAAAGTTTAATGAGAGTGACGACAGAGGGCATTCTGATATTATGTTCCATTTGGTATATGAATTGAGTTGACACATCGAGAAGCTCGGCGAGTCTTTCCTGAGTGAGATTATGCTGCTGTCTCAGTGCACGTATCCGTGTGCCGACAGTATCGTTCATATAAAACACCTCGTATGTATTATATAACAATTTGTAAAAATTAATAACTAAGCAATTGTTTTATAAATAATACTTGAAGTTTTATTTTAACTGTGATATAATGTATACAGTAATACAAAATATGTTAGGGGGAGAAAAATGGAAGGCTATGACAAAGTTTATGAAAATCAATACAGTAAATATTTTGTCAGGCAACACAATAGTATTATCACAAAATTGTGGGCGGTGAGTGATAACATATGTGTTAAAAGTGTCCGCGAATTGACAGAGAATGAAATGACTGTTTTAAATGCTAAAACCAAGAAATGCGAAAACATTATAGCCTTTGCAGAGCCTGTCAGGGCAACAGAAAATGGTTGGAAAAGTATGTTGTTCACCGATGGGAGCGTCAAAATAGAATATAAAAACAAGACACTGTATATCAAGTATTCGGAAATAGACAGTGTGGTTTGCAACAAAACAACAGTATATGTATATAACAAAAAAGCTTATTTCTTTGAGGCAAAACTTGATTTTGCGGACATGACCGGTTTCAGGGATTTATTGTACAGCCTTTCGCGCGAATATCCAATAACAGATAGCGATATTATGAAGGTTGCAAAAAACAATAAATCTGTAAAAGACAATATAAACATAAGAAAAGAGCAAAAAACAGACTTTATTCAGTTAATGAGAAATGTTCATCAAAACATGAAATTTGAACACTTGTCACCTGACTATGACAGAAAAAAGTATGAGGATAAGAACATACAGGCAGAACGCATGAAAAAAGCACGTTCAGAGGGAAAAACAGTTCGGGACGCATATACCGGCAAGACTTTGCATTTTGACGCAAACGCTGCAAAAAATAAATATGGCTCAGAAAAATCACATGACCATATACCAAATTATGAACACATAATGCCGTTAAAGAAAAAACACGACGAACTTAATAACGGAAGTTTTGCGGATAGAGTTATTGGTCAATTAATTACTGATAACGACTATAAAAATGTAATGAATTCTAATGAAAATATAACTTATATCGGAGAACGTATAAACAAGCAAAAAGGGGCAAAATCCGCCGAAGATTTTTGCCGAAGCAATCCAAATCTTTCGGCAACAACCACAGAAAACATGATTGCGAAAGGTGAGGAGGCAGAAATTTATATAAAAAAGGTTCTGACTCAAAAAGCTATTAAAAACTTTGGAGGCAATGTTGCTAAAGAAAGTATAACTGCTACCGTGGAGGCAATGCCTACAATTGCATATAACGAATATATTGCAGTCAAGAATGGGAAAAAAACAGCGAAAGAAGCTGTTAAAGACGGAGCAAAAATGACCGGTAAAGTTACGTTGCAAGCAACTGTTTACGCCGCATTAAACATAGCTGTTGATACTGCGTTTGACGCAATTTTGAAAAAATAGTTTATATAAAATAATGAAAAAAATATATAAAAAATAAAGGAAAATAGGAGAGAAAAATGAAAAAAGACAACTTAATTGCAATACTTTTGGCAGCAGGAGCTGGTGCAGCACGAAAAATAATTGAAATCATGATGAACTCAAGAAAAAACTCATAAAATAATTACGAAAAAGCGGTGCAGTCTCAAAAGACTGCACCGCTTTTTAATATAATTATTATCTTCCGAACGAAACGCCGATTGCTTCCGCAATTGTAACGAGTTCGCCGTTCGGGTCAACCGATTTGTTTGAACCGATGACATTTTCAAGCGATTCATATGACATCGAGCTGCCTTTGAGAGCAACCATGTTGCCGAACTTGCCCTGCATGAGAAGTTCAACCGCATATGAACCATATCTTGTCGACAGGATTCTGTCGTTTGACGTCGGGCTGCCGCCGCGCTGAACGTGACCCAGAATGGTTGCACGCGCTTCAAGTCCGACAAGCTTTTCGAGCTGATCCGCAACAACATTTGCAATTCCGCCGAGACGAATCGGGTCGGGGCTGTTTTCAACAACCTTTGAAACAACAACCTCGCCGTCCTTCGGTTTTGCACCCTCCGCAACAACGACAATTGCATAGTCCTTGCCTCTTTTGCGGTTCTCAATGAGTCTTTCCGCAACCTTGTTTATGTCATATTCAATCTCAGGAATCAGAATTGCGTCAGCCGCACCGCCGATACCTGCCGAAAGCGCGAGAAATCCTGCATATCTGCCCATTGCCTCAACAACCATGATTCTGCTGTGAGATTCTGCTGTTGTTTTGAGCTTGTCAATCGACTCAACGGCAGTTGCAACCGCTGTGTCAAAGCCGAAGGTTGTTTCAGTTGCCGCAAGGTCATTGTCAATTGTTTTCGGAACACCGATAACCTTGACACCCTTGCGCGAAAAGTCGCGTCCGCTTGTGAGTGTGCCGTCGCCGCCAATGACAATCATCGCGTCAATGCCTGCCTTTTTCAGGTTCTCAACGCCGACATCTGAAACGTCGCCGTGCTGTGTGTTTCCGTTTTCATCTTCATAAGTATAATCAAAAAGATTATCCTTGTTTGAGCTGTAGAGAATTGTGCCGCCCCTTGAAATTATTTTGCTTACGGAATTGAGGTCAAGCTTCACAAACTCGTCTCCGCCGAGATAAAGACCGCGGTAGCCGTGCTTGATTCCCACAACCTCCAGACCATATTTCATGATTGCGGTTTTTGTCACCGCACGGATAACCGGATTCAGTCCCGGACAATCCCCGCCGCCTGTCATGACGGCAATTTTCTTGATTTCACCCATAATATTACCTCCACAAATAATCTATATTGTTCATAACGGTTTCGACATATTCTGCCGTAAACCGAGAACATTCAACAAATAAATCCAGTATACATTTTATCCTAAAAGCCCCATTTTTTCAATAGTTATATTTAATTTTGTAAATTCTAACCAAAAATCAGGTCAAAACGGAAAAAAGTATATAAATTTAGACTAAATTTGGTGAATGTTAATAAATATTTTCAAAGTTTTCACACTTAGTTCACAAATTTATAGTATTATTCTTAGTAAATAAAACAAAACTATACCGTCAAGGAGGCACAAAAATGAATGTAAAAAAACGGTTTTCCGAAAACCATTTTTTGAGCAGGCTCAAGCCGAACAAGGAATTTTTTACAAAATTCACCAAGAAAAAGCTTATCATAATTACAGCAATTGTTTTGATTGCGGCTCTTTCACTATTCTTTATATTCGGCGGAAAGAAAAAAGGTGACGATGAAGCACAGGCATACACCGAAACCGCAGCTCAGAAAATGGATATTTCGGAAACAATCGAACAGAGCGGCGTTGTTGAGCCGTATGAGAGATATGAAATTACATCTTTGGTCAAGGGCGAAATCATTTCCTCACCGTTTGAGGAAGGCGATTTTGTCAATGAGGGCGACACACTTTATCAGATTGACGATGAGGACGCGCAGCTCAACATTGAGAAAATGCAGAACAGCATCGAAAAATCTCAGATTTCACTCAATGAGACAAACAAGGACATTGCAAACCTTAATATATATGCGCCGGCGTCGGGCAAGCTCACCGACTTCAATCTGAAAATCGGTGACACTGTCGGGAACGGAACGGTTGCAAAAATTATCAACACCGACAGCCTGACGGTTAACATTCCTTTTGCTGTCAACGATTATGACAAGATTTCTGTGGGAAACAGCGTCACAATTACAAGTGCTCTATATATGACATCGCTTTCGGGACGCGTGACGCACAAATATGACGCAACGGCAGGAACGGGCAATGACGGCAGCGTGCTGAAAAATGTTGAGATTGAAATTGCAAACCCCGGTGCTCTTGCGGAGGGAACAACATTTGCAGCAACGGTTCAGACATCATACGGCAGTGTCAGCTCGGCAGGCTCAGGCACGATTGACGGCGGAACAGAAACAAAGGTCAATGCAGATGTGAGCGGCACGGTGTCATATCTTGCGGTGAAGGAAGGCGACTATGTTAAGAGCGGGCAGCTCATTGCAAGGCTCATAAGCGACAACCTTTCAAACACCAAGAAAAACAACGAGCTGAACCTGAAGGACAGCCAGCTCAGTCTGAAATCAAGCCAGAAGTCGCTTGACGACTACAACATAACAGCTCCGATTTCGGGAACTGTTATAACCAAAAACAGCAAGGCGGGAGACAAGATTGACAATTCAAATTCATCAACTGTGATGATGGTTGTTGCGGATATGAGCAAGATGAAGTTCACAATCAGTGTTGATGAGCTTGACATTTCCGACATTCAGCTCGGACAGACCGCTGTTGTTGACGCAGATGCGCTTCCCGATGAAACCTTTGAAGCAACGGTAACTTCAATTTCAAACGAGGGAACATCAAGCGGTGACGGTGTCACGACATATTCGGTTGAGCTGACGATATATGAACCCGGAAATCTGAAGTCGGGCATGAATGTCAATGCGAATATACTTATTAATGAAGCAAAGGACGTTATCGGTATTCCCGAGGACGCTCTGATGAACACCAAGGGAAATCAGGCAACGGTTCTTGTCAAGACCGAAAACGGAAAGAGCGACAAGAAAAAAGCGGATAAAGAAAGCGGCGGAAATCAGCCCGACAATTCCGAAATGCCGAAGGACGGCGGAAAAGGCGGTTCGGCTGACGGCAATGCTCCGACAGCGGACGGCAAGGGCAGCGGAAACGCTCCGACAGCGGACGAAATGCCGAAGGGCGGCGGAAACGCCCCGACAACTGACAGCAAGAGCGGAGGAGATAATGCTCCTGCAATGCGCGGCATTCCCGACGGCTGTGAAATGAGAACGGTTGAGGTCGGCATATCGGACGGCACGAACATTGAAATTGTTTCCGGGCTTTCCGAGGGCGAGACGGTTGTATACATTCCGAGTACGGCAAGCTCTGATGATTCATTCATGGGAATGATGATGGGAGGTCGTCCCGGCGGTGGAGGCGGTCCCCAGGGCGGAGGTCCCGGAGGCGGCGGAGGTGCGCCCGGCGGAATGAGATAAACCGCGACTTTTGTGCCGCAGTGCTGCGGCGGAATGGAGAATATTTTATGGCAAAGGAAGTTGTTTCAAATTCCGAATACATGATTCGTATTGAGGATATGTATAAAATTTATAAAATGGGTGACAACGAGGTTCGCGCACTGAACGGAATTAATCTGACAATCAAGCCGCATGAGTTTGTTGCAATAATCGGGCCGTCAGGCTCGGGAAAGTCAACGCTGATGAACATGATTGGCTGCCTTGACACGCCGACCACGGGGAAATATTTCATTGACGGCAACGATGCAAGCAAGCTGCGCGATGATGAGCAGGCGGCAATCCGAAACAAGAAAATCGGATTTATATTTCAGCAGTATAATCTTCTGCCAAAGCTGACAGTTGAGGAAAATGTTGAGCTTCCGCTGATTTATGCAGGAGTTTCGGCTTCTCAGCGCAAGGAGATGGCAAAGGCGGCTTTGGAGCGCGTTGAGCTTTATGAGCGCAGGTTTCACAAGCCGACTGAGCTGTCGGGCGGTCAGCAGCAGAGGGCGTCAATTGCAAGGGCGTTGGCTGCGCGTCCCCCGATGATTCTTGCCGATGAGCCGACAGGTGCTCTTGATTCAAAAACAGGCGGTGAGGTTCTGAACATGCTGAAGGAGCTTCACCAAGAGGGAAAGACCGTTGTTCTGATCACCCATGACAACAAAATTGCTCACGAGGCGGACAGGATTGTGAGAATCAAGGACGGGGAAATCGTGTTTGATTCGCTGACCGACGGTGACAAGTCTCAGGTCAATGTTTAGG
>CAKSIW010000075.1 GCA_934463175.1 uncultured Clostridia bacterium
AACGCATGAACAGAATTTATGATGTGAACACTGACAGCATGTACATAGAATGCGGAACGGGTGCTGTGTATAAGCATATTGAATGGGCGGCAAACGAAAAGGGGTATGCAACAATGCACTACCCAAGCTCGCTCACATGCTCCACGGTAGGCGGATTTCTGGCTCACAGGGGAATCGGCGTATCTTCAACAAAGTACGGGAAGATTGATGACATGGTTCTCGGCATGGAGGTTGTTCTTCCGAACGGCGATATAATCAACACTTCACCAGCACCGAAGCACGCGGCGGGACCTGACCTTAACCAGATATTTATCGGGTCGGAGGGCACTCTCGGAATCATGACAAAGGCACAGATGAGAATATACGAACAGCCCGAATCAAGGCAGTTCAGAGGATTTTTGTTTCATAATATGACAGATGCGTTTAAGGCAGGAAAGGAGCTTCTTCAGAAATTCAAGCCGTCCGTTATGCGCTTGTATGACGAGGCTGAGACTTCAACGCTCATCAAGAAGATTGTGGGTGTTGAGAAAAAGGGCGCATTTATGAATATTGCAATTGAGGGTGTGAAAGAAATCGTTGATGTGGAACACAAAATTATGATGGAAACCTTTGCGCGTTACGGAGCAGAGGATTTGGGTTCTGAATACGGTGAAAAATGGTGGAAAGAAAAGATAACGTTTTTCTATCCCGGAAACATGATGGATCTTCCTCAGCTTTTCGGAACAATGGATACAATCGCGCCGTATGACAAGATTGAAAAAATCTATTGGGAAATGAAAAAGGCGGTTGAAACCAATTTCCCCATGGCAAGGTTCATTGCTCATTTTTCGCATTGGTATGAATGGGGCTGCATGATTTATGACAGGTTTATTGTAGATGATGTACCGCAGGATCCGCACGAGGCACTGAGACTTCACAATGCAATATGGAATTGCGGAGTGAGAACTGCTCTCGCAAACGGCGGCGTTGTGAATGATCACCACGGTGTCGGAATCAAGCTCGGCAGACTGATGAAAGAACAATACGGACCTGCCATGCAGGTGTTTGAAGGTCTCAAAAAAACGCTTGACCCGAACGGAATCATGAATCCGTATAAGCTTGGACTGTAAGGAGGTTTATAATATGCTTATTTCGCAAAAAAGTAAAGAAATCATCGACAGCTGCCGCTTTTGCTGGATGTGCAGACATATTTGCCCGATAGGAAATGTAACGGGACAGGAGAGAAACACAGCCCGTGCAAGAATGCTGGCACTTTCCCTTGTTGAAAGAGATGCGGAACCACTTGAGGGAGTCGCAGACAATATGTATGAATGTGCGCTCTGCGGTGCATGTACAAAAGAATGTGTAACCGGCTGGGATCCCGTAAAGGTTGTAAAGGAGGTGAGACGCGAGCTTGCAATGAACGGTAAAATGCCGGATTATATCATGAAGCTGATCGAAAATATTCAGACTGCGGGGAATGTGTATGGAATAAAAGAGATTGACCCGGAGCTGAAAAAGGAGATTGGCTCTTTATCAAAGTCTGCCGATACGCTTTTGTTTCTCGGAAGAGACGCAGTCTGCAAAAGTCCAAGATCTGCAATCGGTGCAATACGGCTTTTGAAGAAAGCGGGAATAAGCTTTACGGTGCTTGAAAATGAGCCTGACAGCGGCTATGCCTTGGAAACTCTGATAGGAGAGACGGCAGAGTCAAAGTCGCTTATGGAAAAATGCGCCAAGGAACTCAGCTTTAAAACTGTTGTATGCTATGACCCGTCCGACGCAAAGGTTTTTATGCGTGAATATAAGGAATGGGGCATAGAGCTTAAAGCAGAAATCGTCACATTCACTGCGTATCTTGCAGGGCTCATCAAAAACGGAAGCATTAAAGTGAAAAAATCCGGAAAAACATACACTGTTCAGGATTCGGCTCTTCTCGCAAGAGATCTTGATGAAGTCAATCCGATCAGGGATATTATCGAGGCGTGCGGAGAAAATAGGGAAATGCTGATGTTCGGAAGGGATACAATGCTTGCAGGCAATCTTATTATGAACGAATATATGCCGCAGATTATGAAAGATGTGGCGGAGGCGCGCTGGGTGAATGCAAGGAATATGAATGCTGAGACTGTTGTAACGGAATGCCCGGCGGAATATGAAATGCTGCTTATGACCAAGCCGTGTGATATTGAACTGAAAACTGTTGAGGAGGTTGTGGCGGAATGCTTGTAAATCTTAAAGAGGTTCTTGATATGGCGGAGAGCGGAGGATACGCTGTGCCGGCATTTAATGTGTATAACATGGAAACGGTTATGGGGATTGTAAGAGCGGCTGAGGAGGCGAAATCGCCTGTAATTATCCAAAGCTATTCAAGGCTTTTCACAAATGAAGAGGGATATTTCGTATCTCCGATAGTTGTGGCTGCCGCAAAGCAGGCAAGCGTTCCGGTGTGCTTTCATCTCGACCACGGTGCCGGAGTGTCTGAGGTTGTTAAGGCACTGAGATACGGAGCAAGCGGAATTATGATAGATAATTCTGAGCTTGAATTTGAACAGAATGTCTCAGAGACCGCAAGCGTTGTTAAAATGTGTGCGGCGGTCGGTGTTCCTGTTGAGGGTGAACTTGGACATATAGGAAGTGTAAACGACGCGGCAATGCAGGAATTCACGAAGGCTGATGAGGCGGCAGAGTTTGTATCGAGAACGGGTGTTGCAGCCCTTGCGGTGTTGGTCGGAACGGCTCACGGCAGATACAAAAAAGCACCGGAGCTTGATATACAAAGAATCAGGGATATTCACGCCGCAGCAAATGCGCACCTTGTTCTGCACGGAGGCAGCGGCGTCCCCGATGATCAGCTTATAAATGCAGTGAAAGCAGGGATTCGGAAAATTAATTTCGGCACAGACGTATGCTATTCATTCCTTGATAAAGTGTTTGAGACTTCAAGAGATTTGGTGGCGATAGATTTATTTATGAAGGACGCGATAGAAAGCGTAAAGGAATTTGCGCTGACTAAAATAGAACTTCTTGGTTCGGGGAACAGAGTATGATTATCGGAATCGGAGCAAATGTTTATGACACATTAATAACCGTTGCGGATATGCCGCACGAGGATACAAAGCTGCGTGCCGACTCTATTAAGATAAGCGGCGGCGGTCCGTGCGCAACGGGGCTTTGCACTGCTGCAAAACTTGGGGCAAAGACTGTGTATCTGGGCAATCTGAGCAGGGATTCAATCGGGGATTTCCTGCTCGGCGATATGAAAAGCTACGGGGTTGACATCTCGCTTGTAAACCGAACCGACGGTATGGCGTTCACTGCTTATATACTGCTCGGCAAAAACAATGCATCGCGCACGTGTGTATTTAATAAAGGAACACTGCCGCCGCTTGAGCTTTCGGAAGAACAAAAGGCGGCTGTCGGCAAAGCGGATATTCTGCTCGTTGACGGAAACGACATTGACGCGGCGGTTGAAGCGGCAAAGCTGGCAAAAGAAAAAAATACCAAGGTTTTGTATGATGCCGGAGGGCTTTACAGCGGAATAGAAGTGCTGCTTTCAAAAACTGATATTCTGATTCCGTCGGCGGAATTTGCACTTGAGCATACGAAGGCGGATAACTTAGAAAATGCTGCAAGGCTTCTCGGTGAAAAATACTCACCGGAGGTTGTTGTAATCACGGATGGCAAGCGCGGCGGATTGATGTATGACGGAAAGGAAATGTGGAGCTATCCTGCATTTGCGGTTGACGCTGTTGATTCAAACGGTTCGGGAGACGTTTTTCACGGAGCGTTTGCATTTGCGGCAGAAATGGGGTATAATTATAAAAAATGCTGCATATTTTCAAGCGCTGTGTCGGCGATTAAGTGTATGAGTGTGGGTGCACGCGAAAGTGTTCCCGAGCTTGATGATGTGAAACGATTTTTAAAGGAGCGTGGATATGATGAACTATAAAAGAAACTGGAACAATAAATTCGGAAAATCGGAAATATATAAAAGAGATAACAGTGCATGTAAAAAGGTTGAAATAGATATGCTTCGGCTTGCCGACGGCGGCGAAAAATCATACCGTGAGAAGGATAAGGAATATGCACTTGTGATTCTTGGCGGAAAGTGTGATGTATATGGCGAAGGCTTCAGTTTTGAAAATGCAGGCAGAAGAAAAGATGTGTTTGACGGCGCGGCAACATGCATTTATGTGCCTGCTAACACACCGTATACGATAAAGGCAAGGGGAGAGGTCAGAATTTGCGTATCCAAATCACCCTGCTGCGAAACATTTGAGCCTGTGCTTATTAACCCTGAGAATGTTGCGGTTAAAAATCTTGGCAAACCCGGCTGGGAAAGAGAAGCTCATTTTATTCTTGATGAAAGAGTTAAATCGAAAATGCTTTACATAGGCGAGGCGTTTGTAAAAGGCGGACAGTGGGCAAGCTATCCTCCGCATAAGCACGATGATGATAATATGCCGACCGAGGCGGAGACTGAGGAAATATACTACTACGAATTTAAAAAACCGCAGGGCTTCGGGATTCAGCGTGTTTATACAATGGAAGGGGATATAGACGAAATATATACCGTTAAAACAGGGGATTTTGTGGAAATTCCGCGCGGATACCACCCGTTTCATGCGGCACCGGGGTATGACAACTACTATCTGTGGATTATGGCAGGAGAAGACAGAGGCTTTTATATGACAACAGATGAAGAGCATGACTGGCTGAACAAATAGAAAGGCAATACGGAATATAACGTTTAGGAGATATATATGCTGAACAAATTAAAAAGACTTAACCCCAATATAAGGTTTTTTGATATTCATTCCGTCGAATTTAAAAAATACGGACGTGTCATTGACACTGACACACATGAAATTGTTGCTGCATGTGACAAAATCAGCCGTCCGACGACAGGAACGGAATATGTGATGTCGTTGCCGGAACTTGAGACCCTTTCGGTCTGCAAAAATTTAAAGGAGTCCGTTTTTGGAGGATTAAGTGCACAAGTCGGCTTGTGCCACGGATATAACAGCTTCTTAAACGGATTGGAATATCATAAAAGCTCTGAAATAAACATTGCCGCAACACCGCTTGTGCTTCTTCTCGGACTCGAATATGAAATGAACGGAAATGAGTATTCATCAAGCGCAATAAAAGCATTTTATCTTGAAAGAGGCGATGCTGTTGAGGTTTTCTCAACAAGTATGCATTTTTGCCCGTGTCAGGTCGAAAATGATGGGCTTTCATGTGCGGTAATTCTTCCGGAAGGCACAAACGGAACGCTTGATAAGGAATATTGCGACAGACTGCTTTTCAGAAAAAACAAATGGCTGATATGTCATGAAGATAACCGTGCACTGATCGAAAAGGGAGTGTATCCGGGTATACACGGTGAGAATTATAAGGTGGAGTATTAAGGGTGAGACTGTTATGGAATATTTACTGGGTATAGATTTTGGAGGCGGAGCCTCGAAGGCGACTCTGCTTGACCTGAAAGGAAAAGTGTGCGCGTCAAGCACATGTGAATATAAAACATATTATCCCAAACCGGGGTATGCCGAACAAAATCCGCAGGACTGGGTGGACGCGGCAGTCAGGAACATAGAAGGCGTGCTGGAGAAAAGCGGCATAAGTGCAAAAGACATTTGTGCTGTTGCGCTTGATGCGGCGACACATACGGCAGTGATAACCGATGAGGACTTTAATGTTATCAGACCTGCAATTTACTGGACGGATACAAGGAGCGCGGAAGAGGTCTGTTATCTTAAAGAAAACTATCGCGGCATAATAGAGAAAAGTGTTATGCACACACCGGATACGATATGGTCGCTGCCCGAGCTTATGTGGATAAAAAACAATGAACCTGAGAACTGGCAAAGGACAAAAAGAGTTATGTTTGCCAAAGACTATGTCAGACATTGCCTGACGGGCGACTATGTAACAGATTACATAGAGGCGGAAGGCTCAATGCTGTTTGATGCGGGAAAAATGGAATGGAGCAGGGAGCTTTGCGGTATTCTTGGCTTGAGGACAAGCGTAATGCCTCAAATTGTCAAACCGACAGACCGTGCAGGCAGAGTGACGGCACAGGCGGCAAAATTCAGCGGTCTGGCGGAGGGAACTCCCGTGATCTGCGGAACGACGGACACGGCTATGGAGGTGTTTGCCGCAGGGGCAGTGAGCCAAGGTCAGATGACGCTGAAGCTTGCCACAGCAGGCAGAATATGCGTTGTGACGGATAAACCGTATCCGGATAAAAACCTGATAAACTATTCACATATTGCGGACGGACTTTTTTATCCCGGCACTGCAACAAAATCATGTGCGGCTTCATACCGATGGTTCAGAGACACATTCGGAGGCGATTATGCAGAGCTTGACCGTGCAGCGGAGGCAGTCCCGATAGGCTCGGACGGGCTTGTATTTCACCCGTATTTGAACGGCGAACTCACCCCATACGGAAATCCGGGCTTGTGTGCCGATTTTACGGGAGTGCGTGCAATGCACACAAAAGCACATTTTGCCCGCGCAGTGCTTGAAGGCGTGGCAATGTCTATGCTTGACTGTATGAAAACGCTTGAAAATATGAATATAAATCATTTAAACCGTGCGGCAATCATTGGCGGCGGAGGAAAAAGCCCTCTTTGGCGGCAGATGATAGCAGACGCCCTCAACATTGCGCTTGATGAGATGCGGTATGCTGATTCATCATTCGGTTCTGCCATGCTGGCAGGGGTTGCGTGCGGAGTGTTCAAAGATTTCCGTGACGCAGTCGGAACATGCAACGAGGTTGTTTCGGAGACGCTGCCTTCCTCTGAAAATAACGAAAAATACAGCCGTGTTTTTGAAAAATACAAGGCTGTTCAAAAGGCTCTGGAGAACATATATAACAATTATTGACTATTTGGCTGAATTAAGATTATCCGCACAGAATGCGTAAAATTTTATTCAGCCTTTTTTGAAAGGAACGGTTTGTCCGATGAAAGTGATTGTATGTGTTAAGGTTTGCGGCGGCGAAATTAATCCGTTTGACGAATCGGCATTGGAGCTTGCCCTTTCGCTGACGGAAAATGTTACTGTTTTGTCCATGGGACCGCATGGAACAGAGAATGTGTTAAAGCCTTTGACGAGACTTGGCTGCCGGGTTCTGCTTTTATCCGACAAAATCTATGCAGGCTCGGACACTCTGGCGACTGCTTATATTTTGTCTAAGGCAGCCGAAAAACTGGAGTTTGATGTTATGATTTGCGGCAGACAAAGTATTGACGGAGATACGGCACAGGTGGGTCCTATGCTTGCACAGAATCTTGGGATTTCACTTGTCACAGGCGTTGTCGGACTGAAAAAAAATAACGGCGGTATAACGGCAGAAACGCGCGGAGAAACAATTAATTTAAAAACTCCTGTGTTGTTGACGGTTGAAAGAAGCCGTATTCTGCGTTTTCCGAGTATTTTTTCAGCAGAGGGCAGCGTGGAGGTGTGGAACAACGGGAGGGTCAGATGCGCTCCCGAAAGGTGCGGACTTGGCGGCTCACCGACTCGCGTTCTTGAATCATTTGAAAACAAAAGCGGGCGCAGAAACTGTAAGTTTATTTCGTATGATGAGCTGGTTCCGCTAATAGAAAGCATTAAAAAAAAGCCCGATAAAGATAAATGCGGCAGCAAAAAAGAGAAGGGCTGCGGAGCAAGGCTTAAAAAAGTGTGGGCTGTCGGAGAGAAAGCGGCAAATGCGGCAAGAGCTATTGCTGAAACCGTGACGGTTCTGAGTGAAAGCTCGCCTTGTGAAATTGCGGAAATGGCAGCCGCGGAAAAGCCGGAGGTTATCTTGTGGAATTCCGATGCTTGGGGAAGAAGAAATGCGCCGATTGCGGCAGCAATTCTGAAAACCGGATTATGCGCCGACTGCACCTCACTTGATACAGACGGAGAAACACTGTATATGTACCGCCCGGCTCGCGGCGGAAGTGTGACAGCGAAAATAAAATGCCTCACGAAACCGCAGATGGCGACTGTCAGAACAGAATCCGACAATACGGATATAATTGTGTCGGGGGGAAGAGGAGTGGCTGATAAATTACCGGAGTTAGGCAGCTTTGCAGAAAAAATAGGAGCTGTGCTTTGTGCGTCAAGAGGACTTGTTGATACGGGGGCAATGCCGTATGAAAAACAGATTGGTCTCACGGGTAAAAACGCAGCACCGAAAATTTATATTGCCGTCGGCATAAGCGGAGCAATTCATCACACATGTGCAATTGAACAAAGCAGGGTTATTATAGCAATAAACCCTGACCGCGGTGCGCGTATATTTGATTATGCCGATTACGGAATTGTGAAAGAATTTTAGGTGATACAACGAAAAAATATAATCGGGACTGTATATCATACAGTCCCGATTAGTGTTAAAGCAAGCTGTTCAACTCCCGTGTGCTGACGCCCGGCAAAGGCAACAAGTCAAAATATTCCTAAATTACGCCGATTAAGGCGGGTTCGGATAACTAATATCAGGTTACGGTTCAAATACCATTGTTGAAATTGATTTCGGCAAAAGCTCCGCATACCACCATTTGTTATTGTAATAATACTGTGCCTGCCGCTTGAAGTCGGTTGCGTTTACCATAACGACAACGTGACTTCCGTCGGGGTTGTCGGCAACAACCGTGTCAACCGGGATTCTTGTTCCCCAAGGGAAGCCTATGAGGCACGAATAATCTTCACTCAGCTTTGCCGAATAGATTTTAGCACCGCGCTGAATATATTTTGAAAAATGCTTGAATGCATGATACTGACCGCTGTATGACAGCTCGCCCGTCTGTGAGTTAAGTGTTGCGAGACCTCCGCAGGGGAACGGACCTATGTTCGGACCGCCGTCCTCGTCCAAAAGAAGATTCCAGCCAAAGAAGCTTCCGCAGCCGTGAGCAAGGGAACGCGCCATAATGATAGACCATTTAATCCAATCGGTGTCATATTTGTCGTTAAGACGCGGACCGCCTTCGGTGAAGTTCCATTTCATATTCGGGTGTGCCGCCTTTATATTATCGACAAGCTCAACGCCGCCTTCGTAATAGTGAAGTGCAACACTGTCCACGCACTCTGCAAGCTCGGGATATTCGTTAAGAGTCCATACGATTCTGGGCCAGCCGATGAAACAGTGGTCATACATCCATATTTCGGTGTCAAGACCGTTTTCTTTCAGCTTTTTCTTCAGCTTAATCATAAACTTTGCTTCGGTGTCGGGAGACCAAATGCAAGCGACAGATGTGCCTGTCTGGTGTGACTCAGGCTCGTTCTGAGGCGTTACGGCACTGATTTTAATTCCCTCCTCGCCGTATGCTTTTATGAATTTTACAAAGTAGTCGGCATAACAGTCAAGATACTGCTCACGCATATAACCGCAGGATAAAAGACCGCCGGTTTTCATCCAGCCGGGAGGACTCCAGGGAGAACCGAGGAATTTAAGCTCAGGATTGTGAGCTATTGCTTCTTTAATCATAGGAACAATAAACTCTTTGTCAATATCAATTGAAAAGGTTTTAAGCTCGGTATCACCCGGTGTGTCGCAGTATGAATATACAGAGGTTGAATAGTCGCTTGAACCGATCGAAAGCCTTGCAACTGAAAGATTAAGCCCGTCCTTGCCGTAAATGTCTGACAAAAATGCATCCCTTTGAGCGGGTGTCATAATTGATAATTCATAACATGAGCCTCCTGTGATTGCCACTCCGAAGCCGCTGAAATTATCATTTACGGGAGTTTTGTTCACTGTGACGGTTGAAATCCAGTCGTTTTTCTGAGCGTTGTTAAAAAGCCGTTTTTCTGTTATCATATGGTTTTCGTTGGTTTGGTAAAAGTGTGTTTTCATGAAAACAGTCCTTTCTTTGAATACTTTCTATGATTTAATTATATAGGATTATTACGGCGTGTTCAATATATAAATAATGCAGTTTTTTGTATTTTTGCGTCAAAAACTATTGACGGCGGAAGTAAATTTTTGTATACTGATACAGGGTGATGAAATGATTTACAGCGGTATTGAAAAATTGAATTTTTATGACATCAGCGTTTTGAATCAAACATGGAAAAAAGGCAGCTTTTTTTCGTATGAAACAAAAAGCCGTCCTTGTTTCGGAATTTGCTTCATTGTTTCCGGAGCAATTAAATATATAACAAAATCAAAGGAGGTTACGGCGGCATCGGGTGATGTAATAATTTTAAAAAAGAGCACCCGCTACAGGGCTTTGTTTGAAGACGGTTCAACGCATAATATCCTAATAAATTTTTCATGCGCAGGACTCGGCGGCGATGAAGATTTTTTTGAAAGCATGGACGAAGAAATCATTGCACTAAGAAACAGAAGAGATTTAAAAAACAGATTTTTTGAAATTTTAAGCTATGACTTCATGAACAACAGAAGATGTATGGTGAAATCCGTGCTATACAGCATTTTTGACGAAATGTTCAACTGCGATTTGACCAATGCTCTGTTTGCCGAGATAAAGCATTTCCTGGATTCCGACACAGGTCTGAAACTGAAAGAGACGGAGCTGGCTGAAAAATGCTCTGTCAGCGTTTCAACACTCCAGCGCGTTTTTAAGAACACATACGGAAAAACAATATCGGAATATAAAAATGAGCTTAAGATTTCCAAAGCAAAAAAGCTTTTAATCACAGGGAATTACACAATTGAAGAAATTGCGGAAATGCTTGGATTTTGTGACAGTGCATATTTCAGCCGGTGCTTTAAAAGGGCGGAGGGGCGGTCGCCGAAAAAATATCTTAAACAATACTACACTATGTAAAAAAATTTGGGGCGGTCTCTGAGACCGCCCCATATCATTTATTGTTTTTTAAATTTCAGTCGGTATTCGCTGGGAACATATCCTGTTTCGTGATGAAATGCTTTGCTGAAATATGATGAAGAGCTGTAGCCGAGCTTCAGAGCAATTTCCTGTATGGTTTCGTTTGTTTCCGAAAGCAGTTCTTTTGCCTTGTTGAATTTGAGCGTCATGATATATTCCTTAAAATTCATATTGGTTTTTTGTTTGAATATTGTGCTTAAATAACAGGTTGATATATAAAACTTTTTTGCAACATCTTCAAGAGTCAGAGGCTGCATATAGTTCTTGTTCAAGTATTCGGTTATATCAAATATAAGCTTTGAGGTTTTTGTGGAGCGTATATCGTTAATCTGTGCAATTGAGGCTGCAACCAGCTTCTGAATGAGTGCCTTTAAGGAATCAAGCGTATTGAATCTTTTCAGATATGCCCAAATATCAAATTTGTTAAAAAGATAATTTGGATTTTGTCCAATCTGAATTAGCGCAGTGGAAATTGTCACTATAAATTCAAGGCAGATTCTCTGGACAATTTCAATCTTAACGGTGTTTTCCTTAAAATTCTCAAACAGTATGTCGATTTGGTTCATTGCCCCGTCCTTGTTTCCGATTCTGAGGCAGGATATGCAGTTATCAATTGAGTCCTTATAGCTTATAATGTCGGTGGAGGGTTCAACGTCCTGGCAATATATAATCTGGTTTCTGCCCATGTAAAAGCTGTGTTCAAGGCAGTTTAAAGCACTTTTGCAGGAAAGATTAAAGCCTGACACAGAGCTGACAATTTCGCCAAGTCCGATTGAATATGACATTTCGGACTCACTGTAGTTAAAGTCAAGAAGCTTTTTTATCGTGTTTGCAATTTCTATGCACTGACTGAGTGCCGCCTCGGTGCTCAGTGAGAATTTAAACTTAACAAAAAATGTAAACAGCTCAGGCTCATAAAACGGCAGCAGATAGTAGTC
>CAKSIW010000076.1 GCA_934463175.1 uncultured Clostridia bacterium
AAGGAAAAGTATGATGAATACTATTCGCAGTACGGTCAGTGGCTTGAACGGCAAAATTCAAATGCGGTTCAGTCATATGCCGTGCTGAATATGACGGCAGCATACGGACGTGATTCAGACTCTGCGCGCAGAGGATTTATGCTCAGAAACAATCGGTCAACGGCGGTTGTGAGAGACGAGATTCATTTGAAGGAGCCTCAGAATGAGGTATATTGGTTCATGCATTGCTCAAAGAGCATAGACGTGAAAATTGACCAAAATGATCCGTGCAGGGGAACTGCATATATGACCAAGGACGGCAAAAGCGTGAGATTTGATTTTGTTTCAAATCAACCGATGACGCTTTCGGTCATGGAGGCAGAACGGCTGTCAACCTCACCCGAGATTGACACAACCTCGGATTATGCACTTAAATACGGTATGCCAAACAGTAATGCCGATTTTCAAAAGCTGGCAATACACGGCACGGGCTTGAGCGGCAATCTGACAATAACTGTGCAGATGTCGCCGGAGAGCCTTGCAAGTGCGGTTTATGACAGAAAGCTTGATGACTGGACAATAGATGAGACAGAAATTGAGGACACTGAAAGAGTCAGAGTGAATGCAATCTATGTGAACGGAAGAAAAATCAGCAGCGGTGAAATCACGGAGACAAACGCAAGGTATTTCGTGTCTGACGCGGCAAATGCGGCAGTGACGGTGAGTGCGGACGACGATGTCGAACTGAAAACCGAGAGAAACGGCGGAACGGTGACAATTCTGGCAAGTAAAAAGGGAAATCCGTATAACTTCAGATATTATATCGTTAAGCTGATTGAAACGGGTATTGCACCGCCTGAGGGCTGCACTCTTCTGAATGCTGAGAAAATAACAGCATCGGCAGAGCCTCAGACGAACAACCCCGCAAGCCATGCAATGGACGGCGAGCTTGCAACGAGATGGGCTGCCGAGGGCGAGCAATATCTGACATATGATTTGGGCGCAGCCTTTGAAATATGTGCAGCGGATCTTGCGGTTCTTCACGGGGAAAAACGCAATCAGTATTTTGAAATTCAAACGTCAATGAACGGAAAGACCTTTGAAACAGTGCTTAAAACACAGTCATCGGGGCAGACAAACAGCCACGAACGCTACAGCTTCTCACCTGTGAAGGCAAGATATGTCAGACTGCTGTGCAAGGGTACATCTGAAGGCTCATGGAACAGCATTTCGGAGTTCTATGTATATGGAAAATAAAGCGGCAAAATGCGCATTCGGGGCGGCTTATGCCCCGAAAAAGCGCGGAAGGAGCGATGTGAAAATGAAAAAGAACTTTTTTGCAGTGTTTTTCGGAGCATGTGCGGCGGTCATTTGCCTGAGCATTTGCTGCAGTGCCGTGGGAATTGAGACTGACCGCTGTGAAGTCATTTCGGGAGACGGAGAATCGGCACTTTTGATCTCGGTCAGCAACACGGATACCGGCACAAAAAATGCAACGCTGCTTTTTGCGGGATATTCGGGGCAGAAAATCTGCGGACTGAAAACAAAAACGGTCAGTCTTGCATCGGGAGAAAAGAAGTTTGTCATGCTGAATGATTTTGAAACGCCCGATTCATGTGACAGCATTGAGACATGGGTGATTGACGGCTGGGACAGCCATGAGACTGTTTTGCCGGCAAAAAAATTTACGGCGGAGAACACGAAGCTAAACTATATTTATGATGAAAGCTTTGACAAAATCAGCTCATATTCTCAGACCGGAATTTCATGGGCAGGCAAGGACAGCAAAAACACACTGACCCTTGAAAAGGAAGGAGAGGTCGGTTGGCTGCTGATACACAGTGAGACATCTGATCCGATTCTGATTAAAACCTTGAATGTGCAGGAAAAAGAGTTTGTGGTTGAACTGAAATGCAAGGTGCAGGCGCAGTCGGGATCAAGAGTGACGCTTGCGGCAATCAGATCGGCAGGCAATGTTCAGAATGCACTTGCATATACGGACAGCAGCGGCAAGCTGTTTGACGCCACAGGGGGCGAAATCGGCTCTTTGAACGGGGAGGGACTCACAAAGGTTTCCTTCGCTGTCAGCATGGACAATCAGAAATATGATGCATATGTTGACGGAAAGCTTTGCAAAACAGACATACCGTTTGTGAATGCCTACGGTGCTGACGACAGCATATCCGAAATCAGAATTTTGTCTCTCGGCAAGGTTGACACAGTGGTTGATGATATGAAGGTTTACGGCGGTCTTTGCGTTTCATCGCTGGGAGACGGCATTGGCGACTGGGAGTATTCGGAATTGCCGCCCGAGCCTGAACCCGAGCCTGAGCCTGAACCTGAGCCCGAACCTGAAAAGAATATATACTTTGAGAACTTTGACAGCAGAAATGCATTTTCGGAAATTGGCTGGAACTTTGCGCAGAAGGACAGCAAAAATCTTGCATTGATTGAGGCGCAAGGTGAGGACGGAAACAAATGTCTGAAGCTTCATGTTGAGGCAGATCAGCCGATTCTCTATAAGGCGATTGAGGGCATTGACACGAGTGTCACGATTGAGGCAGACTTCAAGTGTTCGGACGGAATGACAATGCAGACCGTGCCGCTCATGCTCAGAACAAAAAACGGCAAGGGCAGCTCCTTTGTGAGAATCCTCAGCGGAGGAAAGATAACAAGCAGTGACAGGGAAAATGTTGTCGGACAAATGAACGCGGACGGTTTCACAAACATAAAGGTGAAGCTTGACAATGCGGTATATTCAATCATAATTGACGACGTGACTGCTGCGGAGAACCTTCCGATTCCGACGGCACTTGATGACGGTGACAGCTACAGTGAGTGGAGATTGACGGGCTTTGGCGGAAAAGGCGATTTGTATGTTGACAACATGAAGATTTCAAAATGAGTTTGCTGTGAAAAAATTAATTTATCATAAATCAGGAGGAGAAAAAATGAAGAGAATATTATGTGTTGTTTTTGCTGCAATGCTTGCTTTTGCAGCAATGCCGATCGGCGTCGGAGCGACAGGCTTTGCAGAGACGGCGGCAGAAACCGAAACCGTTCTTGCCGACGGATTTGAAAACGGAATTTCCGCATGGTGGAGAACCGACGGAGGCACTCTGACGGCGAGCAGCGGTGTCGGCGGCAGAGAAACAGGCGATCACTCGGCTCTCTTTGAGACCGCAGGTGCGGCTTCGGTTCGGCGATATGTGAACGGTGCAAACGGTGCGTTTGTTGCAGTGAGGGCGTCAGTCTTTGTTCAGGACCTTTCGGCTGAAAGAAGCCTTGTCATCAACGGAAATGAGACTCTTGTGAAGTTTGCGGCAGACGGAAGCCTCACAAGCGGAGCGAATGACACAAAAATCGGAACATATTCCGCAAACAGATGGTATAACATTCTTGCTGTCATCACCACGGGAGAGACAGGCACGGTCGCTTCGGGAAATGTGACGCACCCGACAGCAAATTATCGGATTTTCATAAACGGAAACGAAGCGGAAAGCGACGGGCTTCTGACCTCTGAGACAATCTCATCGGTTTCAGAGATTGGCTTTACGGCAAGTGCTGCAAGCAAAACGTATATTGATGAGGTGTATGTTGAAAATTGCAGTGCAAACACGGTTGAAAATGCAAAGGACACGGCGGATTTCGGCACGGGCAGCAGCCTTTACGGCAGCACGGTTTATGTCGGAGAAATGCCTGCTGCGGAAAGCTTTTCAAGAAATGCAGCAAAGGCAAAAACTTGGTTTGAGTTTAATGCAGAAAATATGCCGAAAAGCGAAAACATAAATGGTGGTGCGTCACTGACGGTCGGAAGCACTCCAACAGTCGACAACAGCTATGCAGTGCTCAACGCAAGCAAAGCAGACGCGCCAAATTTGAGAATAAACGGAATTAACAATTCCATAGGTGATGAGAAGCACTTTTGGGTTGAGGGCGATTTTGTTTTGAACATGAAAGCAGGAGACCGCTTTGTGCCGCTGGCAGTCGGAAACAATGAAAACAGCTGTTTCTCACTTGTTCATGTTTATGCAGCGGACGAAACTTATGCCGACATTGCACCTGCGTTTTCTAACGGAGTTTACACAGCAATCGGAAAATATAAAATGGGCGAAAAGGTTAATTTTGCATGTGATGTCAATGTGAAAGAAGGAACATATGACATATATATGAACGGTGTTCTGCTGAAAAAAGAAAACGCAATTACGGATACAAGTAATTTGGGAACAGCTTCGGAGGCAATTAAGCATTTCAGAATGACACTGGTTAAAGCAAAGAGTGGTGTTGAATCAAGTATAAGCATTGACAACATAAAATTTTTTACTGTTGACAGCAGCGGAAGCAAAGCATTGGTGAAGGATTATGCCTGCGGCAGCAACACTTTTGCTTTAAACCAGAATAAAGACATAGCCGGAGCTGAATTAAACTATGCGACAGGCGCGATTGACGGTGCAAAACCGTTTAATATGTTGTATAAAAATGCTGACAACGCTGCTTTTGTGAAGAAAGCACTGACAAATACGGGAGTCGCTGACATCGCAGGCTCTGTGCTTGAATTTGACTCGGCATTTTCTTCTCTTGCGAACGGCAAGGTTTGGTATGTCGGATTCAGATTTAAAGGTTCAGCGAATGATGACAAAGGTGTTAACCTTGTGAGATTTACGGGAAATAGCATAACAGATGCAAACAGTGTGAGCGTTGGCAGCTTTGCCTTTGGCGAGAGAAAGAATATTGCAGCCAAAATAACGGGAATTGATACGACGAAAAACAAACTTTATTATGATCTTTATATTGACGGTGCTTTTGTTAAATCGGTGACATACACACCGGGAACTTCTTGGAAGTTCAGTGCTTACAGCACAGTTTCCGAGATGAGATGCGGTGTGGCAAACAACAATGCAACTGAGGCACTTGTCTATGACCTGAAGATGTATCGGGAGGACAATGCAACCACGGACGGTTTGCGCGCGTTTAATTCGGATTTTAGTGCGGCAAGCGGAACACTTGCGGAAGGAAATGTAATTTTCAGCTCCAAGAACGGAGTTGTCAATGTATATGAAATAAAGAGCGGCAGCGGCGGCAAGCTTTCGGCAGCAGACGGTGCGGCAGCAGCGGAATATGAAGACTTCGGCACAGCAATCACACCCATGCTTGTTGCAGGGGCATATGACGGCGGAAAGCTCAAATGCTTTGGCGCGGAGAGCTTCTCCTACGATGCAGGTCAGGGACTTTTCACAAGCAGTGTTGAGCTTGATGAGGACAGCGGATTAACATACCGTGCGTTCATTTGGGACAGCCTGAACGGCATGAAACCGATTTCGGGAAATTAACAGGATTTTCCGCGCGGGAACACTGAAGGCAGGAGGCTTGGCTTTCAGTGTCTCTCCGCCGGAGGTGGGACGGACGGCAGAAAAACATTGAACCGAGCGGATAAGCTCCGCAAAATTGGAAGGAGAGATTTCTTATTATGAAAAAGTGGTTATGCACAGCAATTGCCATGGCGGTTATAACATCGACAGCCTTTGCGCAGGTTTCAATTGACCCATACAGCTATGAAGTGACTGTCACGGGAAATCACATCGGCAGTGCCGATATTATGATTGCTTTCGGCACGGACACGGTGAGTGATGAAAACCTGCCTGTCTGGATAAGAAATTTCACCTTCAGCGGCGATTTTGAGGTCAAGCCGTCGCTTTCGGACGGACTTGCTGACGGAACATACGGTGTGTTTCTGAATGCGGATTTGCTCGGAACAATCGATTATATGGGAAAGGACAGCCTTGACAGATATGTAAAAGACGTTTTGTCAAATGCGGCGGATGCGGAGGATTTAAAACAAAAAATTGACGCAAAAAAGCTTTGGTACGGCATAGACGGTGATGAACTTGAGTTAATCGGCAGCGACGGACTTGCCGGGCTGCTCGGCGAAATGCCGCTTGAAACAAAAAATGATTTTGTGAACAGGTTTTTCGGGATTGTTGTTTCAAAAAAGATAAAAGGCTGCACAGACTCGGCGCAGGCAGGGGCGATTCTTGAAGAATATAAGGATAGGCTTGCGATTGATTTTGAAAACAGCTATGAAAAGCTTGAGCTGAGTGTGAGAACAAAGCTTTGCGGACTGCTCATCGGAGCGGATTTTGACGGCAGCAAATTCGAAGATGTTTTTGCGGTCAATGCGGCACTGGCGAAATGTGTTTGTTCGCAAAGCTATCTTGCACTTCGTGACGGACTTGTGAGCAATGAAAGCGTGCTCGGGATTGATTTGAGTGCATATTCTGCTGATCTTGCCGAAAGGTGCAGCCGAATTGTCGGCAAGCTTGGAACTGTGAAAAAGGTCGGCGATTTAAAGGATCTTCTCGACAAGGCTTTTGAGGGAGGCACAGGAGCCGGCTCGGGCGGCGGTGCAACAAAGAGCGGCGGCGGCTCGGGCGGCGGAATCAGCATCAGACCGACGGAGGTCATGCCGCAGGAGGGTGAAACAAGAACCGACGAGAAGCCAAATTCCTCATCGGCGTTTGGAGACGTGAAGGGCTTTGAATGGGCGGAGAATGCTGTGAAAAGCCTGAAAGAAAAGGGAATTGCAGACGGCAGCGAAAACGGTTTGTTTGAGCCGCAGAGAAAAATTGCAAGAGCGGAATTTCTGAAAATGACTGCAAAATTGTTCAAGCTTTCAGGTGAAAGTGAAAGTTTTGACGATGTTGGAGAAAATGACTGGTTTGCACCGTTCATTGCAGCGTGCCGCAGTGCGGGTATTGTTGAAGGATATGACAACATGGTTTATCCGAATGATACCATCAGCCGTGAGGACGCAGCTGTGATTCTGCACCGCGCAATGAAGCTTTCGGGGGACGGCGGAACATATGCGGCGTTTTCCGATGAAGCGGAAATTTCGGATTATGCACGTGAGGCGGTTAATATATTCTCGGGGAAAAAGCTTATTTTCGGCTATGAGGACGGAACATTCAGACCGCATGACGGTATTTCAAGAGCGGAGACGGCGGTTCTCATGGAAAGATGTTTGTCTCTTTGGGAGGAACAGTTATGAAAAGAATGATATTAATACTTTTATCGGTTATGCTTTTTGTTCAGCTTCCGACCTGTGCGGCAGGAAAGGAAGGCTTGGCAGAAAAGCTTGAAATCAGACTTGAAAGATATTCTGATGAGCAGAAAGTGAGCCGCACTGAATTTGCGTGCATGACGGCAAGAGCGCTTAAATTTGCGGGCGTTCTCAGCGCAGAGGATCCGTTTTCCGATGTGAAACGTTATGAATACGGTGCAGGGGAGCTTGCCTTTCTCAAACAGAGAGGAATTGTTTTTGGTGATGAAAACGGTGTGTTTGACGGCAAAAGCCCGATAACGCTGAATCAGGCGTTAGTTATTGCAGCGCGTGCAACGCTCAACGGATATATTGATTACACAAAGATAAACCGCAGTGCGGTGAACTTTGAGGCACTGGCAAGAAAGCTCAATCTGCGCCGCGGAGTTGTCGGAGCGGATTCCGAAACTCTGACTGCGAATGACGCATGTATAATTATATATAACATGCTCATGGCTGACGCAATGGATTTGAGTGCTGTCACCATGACGGAGGGAGGCTATTTCAGCAACTTTGAAGCAAGGGGAAGCCTTTTGAGCCAATACTGGGACTGTGTTCGGACAGAGGGCGTTGTGACTGCAAACGGAAAGACGGATTTATACGGCGGCGGTGCTCTGAAGGAAAATCAAATCAGGGTGAACGGCGTTGTTTTCACCGATGAGAGCGGTGATGCAGGGGCATATATCGGACAGCGTGTGACTGTAATATCCGATTCGGACGATAAACTGATTTATGCATTTCCGACGGATAACAGAATTTCCGAAATTGACTTTGATTCGGATATAAAATATGATAATTTTTCACTTAACTACTATGATGATAACGGTGATGAGACTGTCGCAAGACTTGCCGACAGCTATTCCGTGATATATAACGGGAAAACATATGCGTATGACGGAACCCCGGACATTTTCGAGGGCGACGGACGTGTGAGGCTGATTGACAATAATGATGACGGCAGGTTTGATGTTATGTGCATAAGCAGATTCAGATATATGGTCATTGACGCGCTGAGTTATAATGATTTGGCGGTTTATGACAAGCTTGACAGCACAAGCAGGCTGTGCATTGATGATTTCACGCAGGCTTGCAGCATTTATATCAGCCGCGGCGGCGAGACAGAGCGTGCGGATTTCAGTGAGCTTGCGGAAAATATGGTTTTGCGCTGTATAATTTCCGAGGACGGCTCGGCGGGGGAAATATATGCCTGCGGCGACACGCTCTCGGGCAGAGTCGGGCAAATGTCAAAGCAGAGTGTGACAATCGGCGGCGAGAAATATGAGATTTCCGACAGATATTTTGATTCATCAAGGATTATCTCCGGCGGCGAGTATACGTTTTATTTATCCGATGAAGGAAAAATCATTTACTCGGCGGCTGCGGACGGGTCTTTGGCATACGGATATGTCATAACAGCCGCAATGGAGGACAAGGCGATTGACGCGTCCTTCCTGATTAAGCTTTTGGACGCAAACGGAGAGACAAAGGTGCTGAAGACTGCCGACAGGGTTATGCTTGACGGAAAAACAGTGAAAAGCGATTCTGCGGGATTCATGAGCTGTTTTGTCGATTCGGGGGCAAAAACGAAATATCAGATTATAAAGTATTCTCTCAATGAGAAGGGGGAACTGAACAAAATTGACACAGCGGCGTCAAATTCCGCATTTGAAGAGTTTGTCGGGAGCTGCAATGCAGATGACAACCTCGTTTGCTATGTTCCGAGGGAGAAGCTGCAATATAAAACTTCACAGCTTTTTGTTCAGAAATTCAGGATAAATACAAAAACGGTGCTGTTTGCCGTTCCGGAAAGCATCGGTACGGCGTCGGAGGGAACATACGGAGAAAACCTGTTCAGCTGTGTTGACATAAGCTTTCTGAAAAATGACGGAAGATATTTTGTCGAAGCATATGACATGGGATTCAACGGCATTGCGAAAGCGGTTGTGATTTTCACAGATGAGCAAAGCACTGTCGGCGATTCAAGCGATGTCATTGTTGTCGACAGTGTTTATGAGGCGATCGGAGACGGCGGAGCGGAAAAGAAAATTGATTATTGGAGCTCAGGAAGCTTCAAGTCGGCATTCTTTTCAGCAGATTCGGAAATTGCCGCTTATCCCGAAGAGGGAGATGTTTTGAGGGTCAGCTATGACAAGGACGGAAGAATAAGCGCAATGAACCTTGATTATGACAGAAGCACGGAGAGCATTGACGCGGGTGCCTCATCTTCAATAACCGCACAGTATTTTGTCACTGCGGCAGATCCTGTTTATTTCAAGGAAAACTGCCTGATTGCAAATGTGAACGGCGAAAGAATGGTGTTCACACTCGGAGGTGCCTCCGTTGTCAGATACAGCAAAAAGTCGGGCAGGCTTTTCGGATCAAACACGGGGGAGCTGAAGGAAATTTACGCGCGCGGCTTTGAAGGAACAAAGCTTTTGCTGACGCTGAACTACAATTCGGTGAAAAACTGTGTTATATATGAGGACAGATAGAATGATACTTTTTGACGGAGAGGACTTTTGAGATGGATAAAAAAGTTAGTATAGGAATTGTGGGCTTTGGTGAGTTTTCTCTGAGCCATATCGAGATTTTCATGGCACACCCCGATGTGTGCCGTGTGGTCGGTGCGGAACTGAATGAGGAACGCAGAAATTTTGTTCGGGAAAAGTATGGTATTGATATGTATTCAAGCTTTGAGGAAATGCTTGAATGCGAGAAGGAACTCAACAGCATTGGAATATTCTCTCAGAGACATCAGCACGGACCGATGATAATTGAAGCACTGAAAGCAGGAAAAAACGTGTTCTCGGCAGTGCCGATGGGCTGCACGGAGGAAGAGGTTCTTGAAATTGTCAAGCTTGTGCGCAGGACGGGGCTGACGTTTGCAATGGGGGAAACCTGCTACTATTTTCCGTGTGCGGTTTGGGCAAGAAAAAGCAATCGTGACGGATTATTCGGAGAGGTGACATACGGTGAAGCACAGTATTATCACGATGTCACCGAAATGTTTTCGTCATTCCTGTCGGCAGGCAGCGATTTTAAACGAATCGCAGGTATTCCGCCGATGTATTACGGAACACATTCCGCGGCAATGCTGATTTCGGCAGTCGGGGATGTTCCCGAAGAGGTGTGCTGTTTCGGATATGAGGACAAGATCGGAGACGGAGTTTACGGAAAGGGCGTCAATGACTGGGATAACCCTTATTCAAACGAGACTGCAATTGTCAGGTTCAAAAACGGGGCAGTCGGTCGTCTGAATGAGTTCAGAAGAATCGGCTCTGTCAAGCCTTCAAGCTATATCACGGGAATCTACGGCACAAGAGGAACTTATGAATGCAGCGGAAACCAGCATTTATATTCGCGGGGAGCAGTGTTTGGCGGCGAGGCGGATTCGGTTGATGTGAGCAATGAAATTAATACATTGTTATATAACAGCGAAGCGGACAGCATAGAGAAAAAACAGGGCAGATTGAACTATAGGTATCATGTGGGTTTCTCACCTGTGCATAATGCGAAGCGGCTTCCGATGGTGTTCAGAGAAATGGAACGGCAGGCGAGAGAAAAAGGTGATTTTTCGGTGATCGGACATAACGGCTCGCACTTTTTCTGTGTTGATGATTTTGTCAGAGCGGTTGTGTCAGACAAAATACCGCCGATAAATGCATGGAATTCGGCAATATACACTCTGACGGGCATACTGGCACATGAAAGCGCGGTGAACGGCTCAAAAATTATGAGACTGCCCGACATAGGCGAGATGCCGAAGGAAAAGGAGCTTTTGAATTTTGACTGATAGGTTTTCGGAGGATAAAATGAAGGTCAGCTGTTGTATTGATATGATGTTTTCGGATTTTGAGTTTTATGACAGAATTGCCGAGGTGAAAAAATGCGGAATTGACACGATTGAGTTCTGGAAATGGAATGATAAGGATATTGACAGGGTGGCACGGCTGCTTAAACAAAATGATATGCGCCTGTCGGTGCTCAACATTGACAGCAGTGATGCGGCACTCTCATTTGATTTGTCGTGGGGAATACTCAATGACGGCAGAGCAGATGAGCTTGTTTCGGCACTTGCCGAGAGCATACCCGTATATAAAAAGCTGAAAGCTGAGGCAATGATTGTGCTGATTGGCGAGGGGATGCCATGGTGTGAGGAGAATGTGCTGAAATGCCTGGAGGCGGCAAAGACGGTTTGCGAAAGGGAGAATGTCAATCTCGTTGTTGAACCGTTGAACGTCACAGACCGAATCGGATATTCAATGCCGTATGCAAAGCCTGTTTTTGAGCTTTTGAAAAAGACCGCAAGCCCGAAAATAAAAATGCTCTATGACATTTATCATCAGAATATGACAGGTGATTTTTCAATGGAGGATATAAGGAAAAATATTGACTTGATTGGTCATTTTCATGTTGCCGATTCACCGGGCAGACATGAGCCGGGAACGGGAAATGTTGATTATGTGAGTATACTCGGTGAAATATCGCATATGGCATATGACGGATATATCGGGCTTGAATACAGAGCGACAAAGAGCGATGGCGAGACGCTCGGTTTTTTGAAGGAGGCGGGATTAAT
>CAKSIW010000077.1 GCA_934463175.1 uncultured Clostridia bacterium
AAATGTGCGTGCGTTTCAGCACAGCAAAGCCGCTGACTGCGGCTTTAATCTGTGAGTGCGTCAAAAAGACGGTGTTTGAGCAATTAATTCGACACATGACTAATAACGGCGCGCAGGGGGTGTGGGGGCGGTGTCCCCACAGAAAAATTCCACCTTCACCGCCGTTCCCTCTCCAACCTTACTTTCGACATGGATTTCCGCGTCATGCGCCTCGGCAATATGCTTCACAATCGAAAGCCCGAGTCCCGTTCCGTTCACACTCTTTGAACGGCTCTTGTCAACCCTGAAAAACCTCTCGAAAATCCTGTCTAGATATTCGTCCGGAATACCGATTCCCGTGTCCGAAACAGTTATTCCGCGGTTTTTCAGTTCAATTTTCACTCTTCCGTTTTCCTTATTATATTTAATCGCATTATCGCACAAATTATAGACCAGCTCGCCAATCTGGCGCATATTTCCGAAAACGGAAAAATCATCGCCCTCAATTTCAATCGTCACACCGCGTTTTGCGGCGGCGTCATGCAAATCTTCTGCCGCCTCCTCCGCAATTTTTCTCATACTCAGCATTTGCGGCGGCTCGTCCGCGGGCGCGCCCTCATCAAGCCGCGACAGCTTGATTATGTCATCAATCAGCGTAATCAGCCGCGCCGCCTCCTTCTCGATTTTTGCACCGAACCCGATGACGTCCTCTGGCTTTGCAATTCCGCGGCTTATTATCTGCGAATATCCCAGAATGGTTGTGAGCGGCGTTTTCAACTCGTGCGAAACGTTGGCTGTGAACTCCTGTCTGAGTGCCTCGGATTTTGCTTTTTCCGATATGTCAACAATCAGCATAACAATTCCCGTGACGCTGTCATTCACAAAAACGGGACTGAAAAAAACACTGTGCGTCTTACCGTCCAGCTCCGCCGCGGCATATCCGCGCACACCGCCGCACGCGCCGTCAAGGAGCGAAAGCAGCTTGGGGTCGGATATGACACTGCGCAGACTTTCATGCACAATTTTCTCGGGCGCGATTCCGAGAATTGCCGCTCCGCTGCTGTTCACCGAAAGCACCGTGCCGTCCGTATCCAGCGTCAGCAGACCCTCCGAAATATTGTCGCTGACGGTCTGAAATCTTGTTTTGCGTGTTTTCAGCTTAACAAGCTGACGTTCAATCTCAATTCCCTGAGCGTTTATCTTGTTCACAAGCGCAGCAAGCTCGGGATATACCGTGCGCCGCGACCCCGACAGGTCTGACAGCTTGATGTCCGAGACGGGCTTGACGATGTTTTCCGACAGCCTGTGCGCAATAAAAACGCACATTGAATACAGAATTGCCGAAAAAATGACCGCTCCTGCGGCAATATTGGGAAAATACTGCCTGAGCGCACTTCCCGACGGCTGAAGATTCATCAGGATATACAGAACACCGATAAAAATGACCGTCACCGCCGCAACCGCAAATAGGCAAAGTCCTCTCATGCTTTTATAGATTTTTTTATACACTATTGACCCCTCTCTTTCACAGCCGAAAAACAGCCCGAAACTGCCGCAGAACGGGATATTTTCGGCTGACAAAAACAATCCCGAGCTGCCGCCGGGCGGCTACCCGTTTATCTTATATCCGACATTCCGCACCGTCTCAATGCAGCTTCCGCTGTCGCCGAGCTTTCTGCGGAGCGTGCGTATGTGAACGTCCACCGTGCGGCTTTCGCCCTCAAAAAACGTTCCCCACACCTTGTCCATGAGAACATCGCGCGTCATGACGGTTCCGCGGTTTTCCATCAGTGTTTTCAGCAGCTCAAACTCCTTATATGTCAGTGCAATTTCACTCTCGCCGCAAAACACCTTTCGAGAGGACGGACTGAGCGTAACCGTGCCGCAGCAAAGCGACACTTCATTTCTCGGAGCACTGCGGCGCAGAAGCGCTCCGATTCGCGAAACCAGCTCCATTATGTCAAACGGCTTTGTGATATAATCGTCCGCACCGCTGTCAAGCGCACGGATTTTGTCCACCTGACTGCTTTTGGCGGTCAGCATAATGACGGGGAGGGTCTCCGTTGCGGGGTTTGAACGCAGCTCCGCCAGAATTTCGCTTCCGTCCTTGTCGGGCAGCATGATGTCAAGCAGAACAAGGTCGGGCATATCCGCGGCAATCGCCGCGAAAAATTCAGATGCATTTTCAAAGCCCGAAACCTCAAATCCCGTCCGCGCAAGGGTATATTCCACAAGCTCACGTATGTTTGAATCGTCCTCAACACAGTATATTTTCTTCATCGCCAAGCAACCGTCCTCTTCAGTATTCTCACATATATGCTAAGTATATCATATATCGCGCAAAAAGAAAAGAGAAAATTTTACATCTCGCCGGGTGCTTTAAGCAAACACGAAATTTCGCCTCCGGCGTCACGGGCACAGTTCTCCGTATGTGCGCCTGATTATAATCAGGGATATAAAAAATGCAAGTATATCCGATACGGGCATTGACCAAAGCACCCCGTCAAGCCCGAAGAAAACGGGCAGCAAAACCGCAAAGCCGACACCGAAAACTATTTCGCGCACCATCGAAAGCATTGTTGACGCCGCAGCCTTTCCCATAGCCTGCAAGAAAATGAATGCGGCTTTATTCACACACGCAAATATCATCATGCACAAATATATTCTGAATGATTTTACGGCAAAATCGGTGTAATATACACTTTCGTTTGCAGCACCGAAAATCTGTATAAGCCCGGCGGGGAAAAGCTCAACAATTATGAGGGCAGCTGCACCGACGGAAGCTTCCGCGGCAAGCAGTTTGCCGAACAGCTCCCTGACCCTGTCTTTAAGCCCTGCTCCCATGTTGAAGCCGACAATGGGAATGCACCCTGCCGCCATGCCGACGGCAATTGAAATGACAATCTGGAAAAACTTCATTACAATTCCCACAACCGCCATCGGAATCTGGGCATATTGAGTCTGCCCGAAAACCGCGTCCATTGCCCCGTATTTTCTTATCATATTATTAATTGCAGCCATTGCGGCAACAAGCGATATCTGCGAAAGAAAACTGCATATGCCGAGCACAAGCGCTCTGCCTGCGATTTCCGGTTTAAGCCTGAAATCACTTTTTGTCATCTTCACGGTCTTTGTGTGGAAGAGATACCACACCGCAAGAGAGGCGGTTGCAATTTGCCCGATGACGGTTGCAACGGCAGCTCCCATCATACCCCACCTGAAAGCAAATATAAAGATCGGGTCAAGTATAATATTTATAACCGCCCCCAGAAGAGTTGAAAGCATTGCAAATTTGGGGCTCCCGTCCGCCCTTATAATCGGATTCATGGCTTGCCCGAACATATAAAAGGGTATGCCGACGGAAATCCAAAAGAAATATTCTTTTGAATGGCGGAAGGTTTCCTCATTAACCGTACCGCCGAACATAGCTATAATCCTGCTGCTGAAAATGAGATATACAGCCGTTAAAGCAATACTTGAAATTATGACAAGCATAACCGAATTTCCGACACTGCGGCTTGCATTTTCGGGCTTTTTTCCGCCAAGGCTTATGCTGACAAAGGCGCAGGCACCGTCGCCGATCATCACGGATATTGCAAGTGCAATGACGGTCAGCGGAAACACAACCGTGTTGGCTGCATTTCCGAACGAACCGAGATATTCCGCGTTGGCGATGAAAATCTGGTCAACTATGTTGTATAATGCCCCCACAAGCAGCGAAATAATGCACGGTATTGCATATTTCCGCATTAGCGCGCCCGTTTTTTCCGTTGCCAAAAAATCTTGTTTTTCCATAAAAATCTCCATTCCGCCGCTTTGATACGGCATAAAAAGTAATTATTAATGAGCAAAAAAATAATGCGCAAGTCCGGAATCCGGACTTACGCATTTGCTGCTCGATCAGTAATATTATAACACTTTTCGGGAATTTTTTCAAGACTGAATTTTAAAATTTTACATCTCGCCGAGTTGACAGGAAACCGCAAAAATGCTATGATGACAATTAGGTAATTGTAAAATTGTCAATTTTACAATACAGTGTGAAGTGCGGAGTGTGGAGTTTATGACGAAAATCCTCCGGATTTTCACTGATTATATCGGTTTCAGCCGGCAGCTCCACTCTTCACTCTTCAAACTCCACACTGCATTTAATTTTTACAATCGGCTATATGATAACAATAATAAGGAGAAAAAGTCATGCTTCATATTAAGGAAACGATTGTTGTCGAGGGGAAATATGACCGCGAAATTCTGCGCCGCATTTGTGACGCGCCGATAATATGCACGGGCGGCTTTGACCTCTACAAAAATAAAGCCACAATTGCCGCAATCAGAAAAATGGCTGAGAAAACGGGTATCATTGTCCTGACCGACTCCGACAGCGCAGGGTTCCGCATAAGAAGCTACATCGGTCAGTGCGTGGGCGGACGCGGCACGGTCAGACATGCATATATCCCGACCGTGAAGGGCAAGGAACACCGAAAGGAACGGGCAGGACGCGAGGGACTTCTCGGCGTTGAAGGCATGGACGAGGAGACGCTTTGCGAAATTCTTAAGTGCGCCGCCGAAGTCACAGACGCCCCCTCCTCCGCTCATCTGACAAAGGCAGATTTCTACGCCGACGGTCTGACGGGCAGACCCGACAGCGCGCTGCGGCGCAGAATGCTTGCGCAAAGGCTCGGTCTTCCGCTCAGAATTTCAGCAAACGCAATGCTTGAAATAATCAACAGGGCATACGGCGGCGACGAATACAGAAAAGCACTAAATTTTGTCAATATTAATATTGACAACGGTATAAATAAAGTGTAAAATAGTAGGATAGTGAAGTTTACACAAAATTTGAATATATAACGGAGGTTGTGCAAATGTGCGGAATAGTCGGATATATCGGTGAAAAACAGGCAGCGCCGATACTTTTGGAAGGACTTGAAAAACTGGAATACAGAGGCTATGACTCGGCAGGGCTTGCAATTCTGAACGAGGGAAAGCTGAATGTTGTGAAATCAAAGGGCAGGCTGTCTGTTCTGAAGGCAAAAACCGACAACGGCGATGCGGTTCCGGGCTGTGTCGGAATAGGACACACAAGATGGGCAACTCACGGTGAGCCGTCAGACACGAACGCACACCCCCACCTGAGCAAATCGGGCAAGTTTGCGGTGGTTCACAACGGAATCATCGAGAACTATCTCTCACTCCGTGCGTCGCTTGAAAAAAAGGGCTATGAATTTGTTTCGGAAACCGACACCGAGGTTGTGGCACACTTGGTTGAGCAATACTATAACGGAAATCTGACCGAAACGGTCATTAAAATACTCGGCAAAATCAAGGGTTCGTTCGCACTCGGGATTCTGTGCAGCGAAGCTCCCGACTGCTTTGTTGCCGTGAGAAGAGACGCTCCGCTGATTGTGGGTCTCGGCGATGGCGAGAACTATATTGCCTCCGATGTGCCTGCAATTCTTTCAAGGACGCGGAGGGTATATTTCCTTGAGGACGATGAGGTTGTCACTGTCAGAAAGGACGGCGTGACGATATGCAACACCGACGGCGAGGAAATCACAAAAGAGGTTTATGAAGTCAAGTGGGATATTTCCGCGGCGGAGAAGGGCGGCTATGAGCATTTCATGTTCAAGGAAATCATGGAGCAGCCCAAGGCAATCCGCGACACAATCAGCCCGAGACTGGACGGGGACAACATTGTCCTTGACGACATTAAGCTGACCGATGAATATATCAAAAACATCAGCCGCCTGTATATCGTTGCCTGCGGCAGCGCATATCATGTGGGGGTTGTCGGCAAATATGTGATTGAAAAGCTTGCGCGGATTCCCGTGAGCGTTGAGGTTGCCTCCGAGTTCCGCTACAGCTCGCCGATTATTGACGACAGGACGCTGGTCATTCTTGTGAGTCAGTCGGGCGAGACGGCTGACACAATTGCCGCAATGCGCGAGGCAAAGAAAATGGGCGCGAGAACGCTTGCAATTGTCAATGCTGTCGGCAGCACAATTGCGCGTGAGGCGGACGATTTGCTCTATACGTGGGCAGGTCCCGAGATTGCTGTTGCAACCACAAAGGCATACAGCACTCAGCTTGACGCAATCTATCTCATTGCACTTCATCTGGCAAGCGCGATGGGAACAATAACAGCCGAAAGAAAGGCGCAGATCATCAAGTCGCTGAATGAGCTTTCAGACAATGTTGCCAAGATTCTGAACAACAAGGAAACAATTCAGTATTGCGCATCGAAATACTACAACAGCAAGAGCGTATTCTTCCTCGGACGCGAGCTTGATTATGCGGTTGCGCTTGAGGGGTCTCTGAAGCTGAAGGAAATCTCCTACATACATTCGGAGGCATATGCGGCAGGCGAGCTGAAGCACGGAACAATCGCCCTGATTGAGCAGGGAACGCCGGTTGTTGCACTCTGCACGGTTGAGTCGCTGTTTGAGAAAATGCTCAGCAACATCAAGGAGGTCAAGGCACGCGGCGCGGTTGTCATTGCAATTGCGGTTGAGGGTCACACCGACATTGAGAAGGAAGCCGACCACGTGATTTATGTTCCGAAATGTGACGAGACGGTTCTGCCGTCGGAGGTTGTCATTCCCCTTCAGCTTTTCTCATATTATGTTTCGTCACTCAAGGGGCTTGACATTGACAAGCCGAGAAATCTGGCAAAATCGGTTACGGTAGAATAATAAAAAGCGCACAGCGGAATGGAGTAAATATGGCAAATGAAACAATTGTGGTTATCGACTTTGGCGGTCAGTATAACCAGTTAATAGCAAGAAGGGTCAGAGAAGCGAACGTATATTGCGTTGTGCTTCCGTACTCGGCAGGAATTGAAAAGATAAAGGAATATTCGCCCAAGGGAATAATCTTCACGGGCGGACCGAACAGCGTATACGGCGAAGGCGCACCGACGGTGAGCAGTGAGATTTTTGAAATGGGCATTCCGGTGCTTGGTATATGCTACGGCGCACAGCTGATGAGCCACCTGCTTGGCGGCACGGTTGAAGGTGCGGAGGCGCGCGAATACGGTCAGATGAAAATCAGTCTTGACGACAGCGTTTTGTTTGACGGAATCGGCAATGAGGGCGAGTGTCTGATGAGCCACACCGACAAGGTGATTGAGCTTCCCGAGGGCTTCCGAATCATTGCAAGGACAGAAAATTGTCCGATTGCGGCTTTCGAGAATGCGGAGCGCGGATTTTTCGGCGTGCAGTTTCACCCCGAGGTGAACCACACTCTGTTCGGAAAGGATATGATCAGAAACTTTCTGTATCGTGTGTGCGAATGTCACGGCGACTGGACGATGGCAGACTATGCAAAACGTTATATTGCATATGCCAAGGAAAAAATAGGTGACAAGAAGGTGCTCTGTGCGCTTTCGGGCGGTGTTGACAGCAGTGTTGCCGCGGTGCTTCTGAGCAAGGCGGTCGGAAAACAGCTGACATGTATCTTTGTTGACCACGGGCTTTTGCGCAAGAACGAGGGCGATGAGGTTGAGAAGATTTTCAGGGAGCAGTTTGACCTGAATCTCATCAGAGTTAATGCGGAGGACAGATTTTTAAGCAAGCTTGCGGGGGTTTCCGACCCGGAGACAAAGCGCAAGATAATCGGCGAGGAATTTATCCGTGTATTTGAGGACGAAGCTAAGAAAATCGGCAGGGTTGATTTTCTTGTTCAGGGAACGATATATCCCGATGTGATTGAAAGCGGCGCTGGCGACGCGCAGGTGATAAAAAGCCATCACAACGTCGGCGGACTTCCCGACTATGTGGATTTCAAGGAAATCATCGAGCCGCTGCGAAACCTGTTCAAGGACGAAGTCCGCGAGCTTGGCGAGGAGCTGGGCATTCCATCAAAGCTTGTGTGGCGTCAGCCTTTCCCGGGTCCAGGTCTTGCGATACGCTGCATAGGAGATATAACGACGGAGCGGCTTGAGATATTGAAGGACGCTGACGCGATATTCCGCGAGGAGATTGCAAATGCAGGACTTGAAAGATCCATAAACCAGTATTTTGCAGTCATCACAAACATGAGAAGTGTCGGCGTTATGGGCGACGGACGGACGTATGACTATACCGTTGCGCTCCGTGCAGTGACCACAACAGACTTCATGACAGGTGACTGGGCAAAGATACCGTATGATATTCTCGACCGCGTCTCGCGGCGAATTGTCAACGAGGTCAAGCACGTGAACCGAATTGTTTATGACATAACAAGCAAACCGCCCGCAACAATTGAGTGGGAGTAATAAACAAATCCCCGGAAACTGCGTTATAATGCGGTTTTCGGGGATTTTATTTTGAAATTGATAACAGAATGATAACATTTGTTATTTTTCGGTATTGTTTTTCAGTTTCTTATATTCTTCATGTAAGCGTTCAGCCTTAATACGAGGATAACTGTAACGCCACATATCATATTCTTCTTTGGTTATTTCACCTAATTTAAGTTTTTTAAATTCGCTGTTCCATGAACTGAGCATTTTGCTTACAGTTCTTGTGACAGCGTTTTTGTTTTCCACGGACAAGTGCACTTGTCCGTCAACTTCATTAGGAACAATGCCGTATTCATCTTCTAAGCAAAAAAGTGCGTGCATAACAGCGTCGTAATTTTCTAAATTAGGATCGGAAATTGCGTATATGCTTACTCCCAAAGCACCGGCGATTTTCTCAAGCTGCTTTTCGGACGGTGTACGGTTTCCGAGTTCATAATTGCGGATTGCCGGCTCGCTTAAACCGGATTTTTGTGCAAGCTCTTTTTGAGATAAGCCAAAAGCCGTGCGGAACCGCTTAATCTTTTTCCCTACTTCCATAGTGGTGTACCTCCAAATATCTGTTATCAAAAATAATCTTTACATACAGTATAACACAAACCGTTCAAAAATGAAATAGTTTTTTATAATTTTGTGAAAAATATAAAAATGTGAATTTTCTGTGAATATAAACAAAAGGTATTGACTGTTCGTAAATGAACTGATATAATACAAATATACAGTTCGGTATTGAACTGTATAAATTTCTTGGAAAGGAGGAAACAGCTATGAACAAGCAGCTAATGATTTCCGCTGATGAAGTGGCAGAAACTTTAGGTGTCTCAATGTCTTACGCTTACAAAGTTGTTCGGCTTTTGAATAAAGAACTGGAAGCCAAAGGCTTTATAACAGTCGCAGGCAGAGTGAGCAGAAGATATTTTGAGGAAAAATTTTACGGTTCGGAAGGAGTGTTTAACAATGTCGGTGCATAAGGACAAAAAGACAGGAAAATGGTATGTATCATGCCGATACGATAATTGGGATGGTGCAAGAAAACAAAAAATGAAGCGAGGTTTTGAAACCAAGCGGGAAGCCCAAAGTTGGGAGCGTGAATTTTTACAAATTAAAAGTCCAAATCTTGATATGACATTCGGTGCATTTTTGAAGTTATACTATAATGACCGAAAATCGAGGATTAAGAAAAATACTTTTTTCACAAAATCGCATATCATCAAGAACAAGATACTTCCGTATTTTAAGGACAGAAAAATGTCTGAAATCAAAGCTACGGATATTATTGCATGGCAAAATAAGATTATGTCAGAGCGAGATGAAAACGGAGAAGCACATTCTCCGAGTTATCTTAAAACAATTCATAATCAAATAAGTGCAATTTTCAATCACGCTTGCAACTTCTATAATCTATCCGAAAATCCGGCAAGGAAAGCCGGGAACATGGGCAAGGAGCAAACGAAAGAAATGGTGATATGGACAAAGGAGGAATATCTTAAATTTGCAGATGAGATGATGGATAAGCCGCAGGCATTTTATGCTTTTGAGATTTTATATTGGTGCGGATTGCGGGTAGGCGAGTTACTGGCACTTAGTCCGGCGGATTTTGATTTTGAAAAATCAACGCTCAGAGTGAATAAGTCATACCAACGGCTTGAGGGTGAGGATATTATCACAGACCCGAAAACACCGTGCAGCATCCGCACAATAACAATGCCGGAGTTTTTGAAGGATGAAATCAAAGAGTATATCGGTATGTTGTACGGCATCGGTGATAATGACAGAATTTTTGATTTCACCAAGAGCTTTCTCCACCACGAAATGAAACGAGGTTCGAAGGCGGCAGGCGTTAAAAAATTAACCTTACACCAACTCAGGCATTCGCACGTCAGCCTGCTTATTAATATGGGTTTTACTGCCGTTGCAATAGCAAAGCGTGTGGGACATGAAAGCATTGATATTACCTACAGATATGCTCATATGTTCCCAAGCGAACAGGCAGAAATGGCAGATAAATTAAACATTGAAAGGTGTGAAAATATTGGAGAAAACGCTTGATAATAAAGGTAGATGGCGAAATGTTATAATATCATTTCGGATGTCACCGCAGGAACGAGATGATTTGAATGTCAGAGTAAAACTATCAGGACTTACAAAACAGGACTACATAATCAAACGCCTGTCGGAGCGTGATGTGATAGTTCAGCCAAACACAAGAGTTTACAAGGCTTTAAGGAATCAAATGGCTGATATTCTGTCAGAGTTAAAGCGGATAAACAACGGTGCTGACATTGACAGCGATTTGCGGGACATAATTCATATTACGGCACAAACCTACAACGGGTTGGCAGAAAAAGAAAAGTCCTGATGTATCGGCAAATACAAAAGGACTCGGAAAGTGTGGTAAAACACCTTCACAACAAAGATATTTTACCACATCTCCGGCAAATTTGCAATAGGAGGTGACAAAAAATGAGCAATTTAAAACTGATAAATATGCGTGATGTTGAAGTTGAGCCTATATGCTGGCTTTGGTATCCGTTTATTCCATACGGAAAAGTGACGATTATACAAGGCGATCCCGGTGAGGGCAAAACAACACTTGTGCTACAAATTATTGCACGGCTCACCAAAGGCGAAAGTATAATTGACGAAGATGAAAGCCTGCCGATAAATGTAATCTATCAAACTGCAGAGGATGGATTGGCTGATACGATAAAACCACGATTGTTGGCGGCGAATGCAGATTGCTCAAAAGTGCTTGTGATTGATGATGGTGATACACCGCTTACAATGCGAGATGCAAGACTTGAACAGGCAATTATTGAAACTAATGCAAAACTTGTTGTATTAGATCCGATTCAAGGCTTTTTGGGCGCTGATGTGGATATGCACAGGGCGAACGAGATAAGACCGATTATGAAGCATATGTCCGAGCTTGCAGAAAAATATAAATGTGCGATTATTTTAATCGGGCATATGAACAAGTGCAGCGTTGGAAAATCTGCATACAGAGGGTTAGGCTCTATTGATTTTCAGGCAGCGGCAAGAAGTGTACTGATCGTCGGCAGAATTAAGGACGAGCCCGAAATCAGAGTTGTATGTCAGACAAAAAGCTCACTTGCGCCCGAAGCAAAAGCGGTTGCATTTCGTTTGAGCGAAGAAA
>CAKSIW010000078.1 GCA_934463175.1 uncultured Clostridia bacterium
ATCATTACCATATTCTTTGATTGCCGATATTTGCCATGCCTGAATAAAAATCGACTGCAATGTGTTTATAATCTGCGGCATTTTGTATGCCACGGAAAAAACCCCGTTAACCGCAACACCGCACATTATCGTCACAACATATTTATCCGACGTGCTGTTAATCCACCACCCAAGAGCGGTGGCAATCAATGGAGTGCAATATAGCAGCATTTCTGTTTTCAGGCTTTTATCTGTTTTTTTTATTCTAATATATTCCCATATTTTAATTCTGAATATAAAATAAACAACTGAGCTTGTTTGCGATATAATGCTTGCCTCAAAAAAACCCTTTAGTCCGCGTCGGAACACAATAAGCAACAGTATGTTTGCACCAAGCATCACAGCGGTGCTAATTATGGCTGAAACTCCCATGTCCGTAACTTTTTCAAGTCCTTTTGCAAACTGAATGAAGAACTGATTTAAAACATACGAAGCATAATACAGAAAAACATACAGTTCCAAGCCTCTGATACCGTCCCATAAGTTTAACTGACGGACAACAGTCAAACACACAGCAACAATCAGCATACTGCCCATTATATACTTAATTCCAATTGTAGCAACCGATTCTTTTGAACAGCATTTATCCATCAAAAATCGCATAACAGCATCCACAATATTCAATGTCAATATGGGATACAGCAGTGTTACGGTTGAAACAATAATATCATATGTACCATATTCCTCCGTGCTCAGAACGCCGGTATACAACGGCACAAGTAAAAACACAAGAAACTTTGACGCAAAATTGCTTATTGCAAGAATGCCAACATTTTTAAATAAATAATTTGAACGTTTATTCATTTCTGCTCCAATATACCTTCCACATTATCTATTATCTTAATCTGCTCCGTATTCATTCTGTTAACCCACTTCTCCATCTCATGCGCCGACCCCATTGCCATTCTGTTGCCTTCTATCCGGCAAAGCTTATATAAGAAAAATGCTTTAACATCTTGTCCAAACACCAATTTTGTTGACAAAATGCTTCCCGATGTTGCGGTCAGCAACACTTTCCCCGAAAGATTGGTGCACAGCTGAATCACTTCCCACGGAATGGCCGAGTTTTTATCTACACAAAAACCGTTTTTTTCATAAACCTCCCTTGTGTCACGCGGGTGCACCTTTATTAGTAAATTATTCTTCCCAACCAAATCCGCGACCCTGCACACAAGCTCATATTCACCAATTGGTTCTCCGCCTTCAAAATCAAGCACACTTGTAAAAAAGATATATTTTTGTTCATAGCTTATTTCACTCTTTTTCAGCTCAAAGGCATTCAGAAGAAACTCTGCCAAACCGTCATTCCTTTTTATAGCCGGAATCTTAACTGTTTTTAGTTCGCCTTCATAAAATTCGGGGTAGAAGCAATAGAAATTTTCTATAATCTCCGCCGGATTTTTTTTTCCTAAAGCGGTTCTTATTTTAGAAACAACTTCATATCTATTCCATTTTTTCTTATTATTGTAACCTAAAAGTCCCTCTTCAATTTTCTCGCATTTAATCGCACAGTTTTTTTTCAAAACGTCATATATCGACATTATCGCATAGTCATAATTATAAAAATACATTTTATCAAAAACACTGTCTTTAAGTATATTATATCTGCTGTCTCCCATAATCCCATGCCATACCGCTTCAGCACTCCCCCTAATTGACTTTTTCCTGTGACAATACGACTTTGTTTTCAAATAAAACACATTTTCAAACGGCGACTCAATACATTGCAGTCTTTCAGATGTTTTTCTCATGCCGGGAGTTTGATCCGAGAGAAGAACGGAAACCTTAAACTTATCCTCTCTCGTAAACGCCATTTGAGATGCAACAATAAATTGATAATATGTATTACATATAACTAAAATCCGTTCCATTTTTCTCCTCCATACCGCCGTTGTCTGTTGACCCGTCATCAACAAAAATCATCTCCAAATTCTCATATGTTTGATTTGATATGCTGTCAACACATCTTCTTAAATAGTTTTCAACATTATATATCGGAACGATAACGCTGCTTAACGACACATTATTGTTAACACCCATTTCCCCTACTCCCTTTCTATTACAATATATTTGTGGATAATACATTTCAAGCAGAAATACTTTCCTCATTCTTAAAAAAACCATATTTGTTCCAACTTCAGATAATTTTTTCAGCATCTATCTTTACCCCTTTCCAAAGTTGGATCGCAGCAAAAACTGTATTATCGACTATCCTATTTATCATATCCCCTATGTCTTTTTTAACAAATCTAACATTGCCGTCACCGACAATAACACGATGCTAAATAGCATAACGCCCCTCAAAAGGCTAAATGGATCATATAAATACCATCTTGGCGTCATTGCAATAAAATACAGAAATATACCGTATTTAAAATTTGACAATTTGCCGCTTGCTTTTACGACGATTTTTATATATGTATTTATAAGAAGTCCAAACACCATACCGCTGAGTTCCCTAATCCATATGTAGAAATACAGCGGCGAGAAAAAACCATTAGTGTGAAAATAATAAATCCGAGTCACGAACTGAAGTCTCAAGCGTCCATACTCTCCACCCAGAAATATATATATAATATGATCTTTAAGCATCTGCAATTTATTCAATACTCCTGCTGTTCCCGACGCTAAAGCCACAGAAGACACAGCCGGAAAATATGCCCAAACAGCCGTATCAAATGTAAATTTTTCTCTCTGTATTTTTTCACCAACGCTCCTCCATCTCTCACTGTCCAACGAAACCTCTGCTCTCATATATCCTATACCAATCATAAGAAATGCCCCACAAAATAATATTGCGGCAAGTCTTGACGTCGGTAAATCATCGTGATAGTAGACACCGTATGCAATGACTGCAACCAAACCATCCACACGGTTTCCACTGATAAATGACGCACCGCTTGTCACTGCAATCAATGCCAACCACATATATTTTAAAAACTTATTGTTTTTTCCATAAATCATGCCAATTATAATAAATATTATTTTATATTCAAACAACGGCGTTAGACTTGCACGGCTAGTTTCGCTGCCACGTTTAAATTGAGTTAGAAAAATGACAACAACAATCATCCCGCACACCACAGAAACAATCTTTTCCATTGCAGTTGGCTTATCATTTTTCTCCCGATATTCCTTTCTTACAACATTCTTATTGTTGATTATTGAGTATATCGTGATTGTAATTTCAAACACGAGCAGTGTTGTTATTGACTTTGCATATATTTGCAAATCTCTTATCTGCGGATATAGTGCCTCAGGTCTGATTGACTTGTCCCAATATACCCCCATCACAATGCTGTAATTTGAAAACAGCATAAAAAACGCCGCTATAAACAGCCCCACATTATCTCTATAACGGTATAGAACATACACTGAATGTAACAACACCAAAAAACCTAAAAAGCTTTGGTTAATACAGTAATCATTACCTAAGTTAATTAAAACAGTCAACAAAGACACTACCGTAAGAATGCTTACCCAAAACCTCTCTTTAACGTGTGTTGCGCCATAAACTCTATTGTTAATCATAATACTCTCACTGCCTTTGTTCACTTTTCTCCAACATACTTCTGTATAACTCAATATACCTTTCTGCAAAAGTATGCATATCTATATCATTTATATCACACACAACGTCATTAAATTTCCCTATATTCTCATATATGTAAGCATAATCTCCCCTGTCAATCACCGTTCCATTGCCCTTTAACGCCCCCTCGGGACTTCCGCCGGTGTTATAAGTTACAACGGGCGTCCCACACGCTATTGCCTCAATATTTGTTGTCGGATAATTGTCCTCGTATGTCGGATTAAAAAAAACATCTGCGGCAGAATATATTTCTGCCAACTCTGTAGCAGTTGAAGTTCTTTTTATACCTAAAATCTCAGGAGGTATCACTTTTAACTGCCTATCATCTAATCCAACCAAAACTATTTTTATCTTTCTTGAATCATTCTTTAAAAGCTCATTTAGTGCTATAAAATCCTTTAACCCTTTGCGTTCATCCCAAGTGCTCGCAACACCAAGAATAATATATGTATTTTCCAAATCATACTTTTTTCTAAATACCCCTCGCTCTGCTCTTTTAAAAACGCTTGTATTTATCCCATTATATATGGTCCGCACAGGGTATTCATTCAAAAACGACTGCTTAACCATGTCCTCCAGCCATTTGGACGGAGTCACAATCGTCGCATTTAACCCTGTAAACAATTCTCTTTTCTTTTTCCAATTATGCAAAGAATTATCCATCACCATAGAGGCCGGATACTTACCAATCTGTTTGCATTTGTAGCAACCGGTTTTCCACTTATTACAATTACATAAATCAAAATACGTACAGTGCCCCGTAAAAGCCCAACAATCATGCAAAGTCCAAACAACCTTTATACCTTTTTCTTTTATATATTCAAAAAGCATTTCAATATTAATATAATAACCATGAATATTATGTAAATGTATAATATCAGGCTCTATTTCATCCACGCGTTCTATAAACTTTTTTGTTGCATGATAAGAATAAAATCCAGTCTTGTCAGTTATTCTTGACAGTATTCCATGACAAGCTATATCAAACCCATTTCCTATTTTAATATAAGGAACTCCCTTTTCAATAGTTCCCCTTGCAAATGCAATAACCCCTTCGTATCCACTCTTCACAATTCCTTTATAAATATCAACCGCTATCTTACCCGTACTTAATGCGCCAAAAGAATTAATTTGCAATATCTTCATTGTTTTATTCTTCACACCTTTTTATTTCTTTTGCAGGATTTCCTGCTATAATGCAATTATCTCCAAACACTCCGCATACCACAGCACCGGCTCCTACAACGCAACCATCACCTAATACTGTACCTTTTAATACAATGGCATTACAACCTATAAAGCAATTCTTTCCCACCTTAATTGGCTTAGCCTTGATGTCAGCTTTTATATCTGCCTTTCTTGCTTCAACATTAAGCGGGTGAAAGTCATTATCTATAATTTTAACATTCCCGCCAACAAGCGTGCCCTCGCCAATATCTATATGTTTACGTGCATATATTGTTGCGCCTGATATTCCAACATTATCTCCTATTTTTATGTGAGCCTCAGGGGTTCTTGTCACAATAATCGTTCTTTGGTACAATCCAACAAGATTACTTAAAAAACTACTTTTAATTGTTACGTTGTTCCCTATCTCAAGTTTTGCGCCTTTTCTGTTAAATATAACCGGAACGCCATGCAATGCAACCCTTTTACCAAATTTCACACCCATAAGCCTAAGCGGGACTTTAATCCAATTACAAGAAACTGTCATATATTCACACCATGCTCTCTATTAAATAAAATTTTCCCTTTTTCATATTTCACTTTATCCTCAGCTGAAATACTCTGTCCAAGCTGAACTTCAATGATCGTTAATTCAGTATCTGCAACAATGGTATGTTTGCTGCCAGCCGGCATTGAAACAACATCTCCCGCTCTCACACAACGTTCCTCATCATTTACAATTGCCCTTCCGCTTCCTGAGACAATGTTCCATATTTCATTACGATGCTCGTGACTGTGATAATGCATTCTATGTCCCGGCATCAGCATCACCTTTATAACCATACTGTCATCATTTACATCCATAACCTTATAACTTCCCCATGATTTTTCAGCAAATCTTGCTTCATTATCCATAGCATCGGCATAAGGCTTTATGTAACTGCTCTCCTCTTTGTCGGAAATTAAAATCCCATCACTGCTTGCCGCAACAATCATGTTCCGGCAGCCCATACAAAGTATCGGTATGTTCAGTTCATTAATAACATTTGTATTTGCACAAGCAGAACTCATTTGCACATTACCTATAGTAGTCTCACTCATAACCTCGGCAAAAGTATTCCACGAACCGACATCCTTCCACTCTCCGGCATACCTCAAACAGCCCACGCTACTTTCTCTTTCCACAACGGCATAATCAAACGAAATCTTCTGCAACGCTTCATAGCTACTATATATATCAAGATAACTTTCAAAAGCTATATGCTTATGGGCAATACCAAGAAGATAACCAAGCTTAAACGCAAACACACCACAGTTCCACAATGCACCTTCTTCAATATACCCTGCCGCTGTCACCTTATCCGGTTTCTCCCTAAACTCCTTTACAGCCGAAATACGATCCTTTGCCTGTGGAATAATATAACCATACTTTTCGCTTGGATATGTCGGTTCAACTCCCATAAGATTCAGATTGTATCTGCCTTCTTGCGCAAGTTCAAACAATTCTTTCAGAGCTTCAAAATATGAATTATCAACATATGGATCAACAGGGCAAACCAACACCGCCTCATTTTCACCAATTCCTCTTTCACTATGCAAAAATGCCGCCGCAAGTGCTATTGCCGGAAAAGTGTCCCTTCTTGCGGGTTCAACACATACCGCAACCTTGTCACCCAATTGATTATTTATCGTACTGACCTGTCTTTTGCTTGTTGCTATCGTTATGTTTGCCTCCGCATCAATGTTTTTTATCTGCCTGTATACTCTTTGTACCATTGATTCGTATTCGCCGCTTTCGCTCTGAAACATTTTTATAAACTGTTTTGAACGAATATCATTTGATAGCGGCCAAAGTCTTTTTCCGCTTCCGCCAGATAATAGAATTATATTCATCGTTCTACCCTCATTGGATTATTTAAAAAATCCTCATATGAAAGACGAATTCCTTCCTCAAGCTCCGTTTTATATTTCCAGCCAAGACCTTCAAGCTTTGAAATGTCAAGCAATTTTCTCGGTGTACCATCAGGTTTTGATGTATCCCATTCAATTCTGCCATTATATCCCACAATTCTGGCAACAAGCTCTGTTAGCTCTTTTATTGTTAATTCCCTGCCGGATCCAAGATTTACCGTCTCATTTCCACTGTATGTATTCATCAAATACACACAAGCATCTGCCAAATCATCAACATAAAGGAACTCTCTAAGCGGAGATCCGGTTCCCCAACAAGTCACACTTTCGGCTCCATTCTCTTTTGCCTCATGAAACCGCCTAATTAGTGCAGGTAATACATGAGAATTTTCAGGATGATAGTTGTCATTTGGACCATAAAGATTTGTTGGCATAACACTTATATAATCCGTTCCGTATTGTCTATTTAAATACTCGCAATACTTCAGCCCCGAAATTTTCGCAAGAGCATACGCTTCATTAGTTTGTTCAAGTGAGCTAGTCAAAAGACAACTCTCGGGCATTGGTTGCGGTGCCATTCTCGGATAAATGCATGAACTTCCCAAAAACATTAGCTTCTTACATCTGTTCTTCCACGCTTCATGAATAACATTCATTTCAAGAATCATATTTTCATACAAAAAGTCTGCAAGGTGTCTGCTGTTTGCAATAATTCCGCCAACCTTTGCCGCAGCAAGGAACACATAAGCAGGTTTTTCTTCAGCAAAAAAACTCTCCACTTGTTCCTGACGAGTTAAGTCAAGCTCCGCGTGTGATCGCGTCACAATGTTTGTATAACCTTTTTTTTCGAGTGCCCTTACAATTGCAGATCCAACCATACCTTTGTGCCCTGCAACATATATTTTTCCGCTCTTTTCCATTCCAATTCAACCTCTTTTTATACTTTTTTTGACCTTAATACAGCCTCTCGTCTTGCAAGTTCTAAGTCATGCTCTGCCATAATTCTCACAAGTTCCTCATAGCTTGTCTTTTGAGGATTCCAGCCAAGAATATTTTTTGCCTTAGTCGGATCTCCCCAAAGGTTATCAACATCCGTAGGTCTGAACCATGCTTCATTAACCTCGACCAAAACTTTTCCTGTTTTTACATCAATGCCCTTCTCATCAAGTCCTTTTCCATCAAATCTAAGTTCAATTCCACAAGCCGCAAATGCCTTTTGTGTAAAATCCCTGACAGTATGCTGCTCACCCGTTGCAATAACAAAATCCTCAGGACTATCGTGCTGAAGCATCAACCACATACACTCAACATAGTCCTTTGCATAGCCCCAATCGCGAAGTGAATCCATATTTCCAAGTTGAAGCTTGTCTTGCAGTCCACATGCAATTCTACCGGCAGCAAGCGTTATTTTTCTTGTTACAAAGTTTTCGCCGCGACGTTCCGACTCGTGATTAAACAAAATTCCGTTTACTGCAAACATTCCATATGCTTCGCGATATTCCTTTGTAATCCAAAAACCATACTGTTTTGCAACCGCATATGGGCTGTAAGGATGAAATGGTGTTTTTTCGTTTTGTGGCACCTCTTCAACCTTTCCGTACAATTCGGAGGTTGATGCCTGATATATTCTGCATGACTTTGTAAGGTCAAGCATTCTGACAGCTTCAAGTATTCTTAAAACCCCAATAGCATCAACGTCACCAGAATATTCAGGCACATCAAAACTGACCTGTACATGGCTTTGTGCCGCAAGATTGTATATCTCATCAGGTTTCACAAGTCCAATAATTCTAATAAGGCTTGAAGCATCTGAGAGATCTCCGTCATGCAGAGTTATCTCTTTCTTCTTGAGCAAACCGTCGATTCTCGCAGTATTTGAAATCGACGCACGACGAACAATACCATGTACCTCATATCCTTTTCCAAGCAAAAACTCTGCCAAATATGAACCGTCTTGCCCTGTTATTCCTGTAATTAACGCTTTTTTCATTCTCAACTCTCCTTTTACTTATATACAGATAACTTTTCGTGCAGTCTCCTTTGTGTTGCAAGTCTTTTCTTAAACTTTTTTGTTACAATCAGCTTTCTTTTTCCCAAAAACAGCCGTCCAGTGTAAATAACCAGCGCATAAAGCCAAGCTATACACCTTAACGCTTTAAACCTCTGACATGCATCCCATTGCGAAATTCCTGTGTTTTGTATATTCTTCATAAATCTAATTATAGATGATTCATTGCTCCAGGCAGCCGTATGTGCAAATAAATCCACTAGGTTAAGCGAATCACTAACCTTACTACCAAAATTTCCACTATCGAGTATATGTGTTAAAAGCATGTCACCTATTTCGGCTTCTACACAATTACACCACTTTACATTTTGAGAAAGCCCTAAATATCTTTTACATATGTCAGTGCATACCATTGCAAGTTTTTCCAGCCCCACAGCTCTTAACAACGGAGCAAACTCACGATTCCATATATCCTCTGTCATCTCTTCTTTAACAAATACCATCCAATCACACAATTGACGCAATCCTAAACCATAATCTAAATGATTAACAATATGAAGTAATATTACTACCCCATTTTGTAATCGTTTAAATCGTTTAAATCTGTAACCAAGAATACTGCACTCTTCACTTTCTTTAATGCTTTCCCTAAAAAACTGTCGCAAAGTGTTTCCTTTTTTATTTTGTGCAATACCACTTGGCTCCTTATGCAGCTCATAAAGTATACCTCTTTTTTTTAATACTGCATGATGACCATTTATTTCAATTTCATGAACCAATTCATAGCCGTTTTCCAACATTAGCCTTAATGCATTATTAAAACTTTGCATTTCAACAAGTATATCTATATCAGTTGTATTCCTATATAAAGGATTAGGATAATAGTACGCAACAGAAGCCCCCTTTAAAACAACCGCCTGTATATTTTTATTATCTAACAGATCCATAATTTCCATTTGGTAATACAAAATATTCTCAGCATATACCATAACTCGTTCTGCATATAAAACCCAATTTTTAAAGACAGGCTGCGGAACCATTTCTTTAATAATATCAATAGGCACCGCCGCCATCGCCTGATCTTTTAACTCATTAAAAACAGCTTGCCAATCTATAGTGTCCGGATTAGCAAATTTCTGCTTTCCTTCATTCAATGCCATAGAAATAAGTTTGAGAACAACCGTTTCATTCTTTGTCAAACACAAGGTTCTTTCTCCGTCCAACTTGAATCCTTCCTTTACATCTAAACTATAATTTAAGAATAGCCTCCTTATACATATTTATTGACCTATCCTGCGTGAATCTATTGCTCATATATTCAAACCCTGTCGAATGTTCGACAACAAAACTCATCCTGTTTTCAAGAATATCTCTAAGTTTAGATTCAATACCAGCATAATCTCCCGCCTCACATAAAACACCGCAATCTGAATCCTCAATAATTCTCCATGCCTCACTGCCTTGCTCCAACACACCGAAAATAGGTTTATTTGTTGCTAAAATACCATATATTTTGCTTGGAACACTGACCCCCTTTATCCCTTTTGCATTTAATACAAAATGCATATCTGCAGCATTCAAGCTATATATCAGTTGATCTTTTTCCTGGTATGGTATAAAAACAACATTGCTAATGCTATTTTTTTCTACATATCTGCAAAGCTCCTCCTTTTTTGCCCCATCCCCGACAAAAGCAAAAACTACATCATCTCTATCGCAAAAATTTCCTATAACTTTTATAATATTTTCCAGATCATAATACAATCCAATATTTCCCGAGTACATTACTACAAACTTATTAAGCAACCCATATTTGGTTTTGAAAGCAATCACTCCCTCATTATCAGCACGCAAAGGAAAAACTTCTTTTTCATTTATCCAATTATTTATAACGATATTTTTAGGAATTCTTTTTCCTTTGAATCTTTCCTCCAGAGTTTTCTGCATATCACGACCAACAGTTATTACTAAATCCGACATTCTACAACTAAACTTGTCCAACCATTTTGCAATTTTTAAAACTATAATATTTTTTGAATATCCCACAGCCTCAATTTGTTCAGGATTAAAATCTTGAATGTTATATATCAGTCTTGCAGACGTTAAAACTTTAGCAATTACTCCCAACACGCCCCCCAGTATTGGAGGCTGAGAACATGTAAAAACAACATCTGGTCTCTCTGCTTTGCGTATTGCTGAAACAGAATTAAAAAAATATGTCAAAATATGCTTAATCCTGCTCATTTTATTTGTCTTTTCAAATTCCGAAACTCGCACGCGAATAATCTTTATTCCTTTATATTCTTCAAAATAAAACCTTTCTTTTTGATATTCTTTACTTATATCTTCTGAATAACAAGGTATCGCACAAATAACAGTTACTTTAAATTTATCAGTCAAACTTTCACACAATTCAGTATATAATTGTGCTATCGACGCAACTTCAGGATAAAAATAATTAATTATAAATAAAACTTTTTTCATGTTTATTCTCTTTTCTATATATATCATTTTGCCCCATCTCGAGTCACTACAGCTTTTATTGTCCGAAAAACTATCTTTATGTCAAGCCAAGCACTTCTGTTTTCAACATAAAACAGTTCCATTTTCTGACGTCCGCCTTCTTCATAGC
>CAKSIW010000079.1 GCA_934463175.1 uncultured Clostridia bacterium
GAGGAGGTGTTCGGCAGGGGGTCGTTGATTCGTTTCAGTGTGTTGACCTTCAAAAGAATTGATGACAGCAGCAACTGGAGCGACAAAAGAGCTTCCTTTGACCCGTTGTTGTTTTTATAGCTTTTGTGCAGGATTTTCATATATGCGGACAGCTCATCAAAATCATCGTCCGAAAGATTGGCGACAAATGAATTGGTCAAGAAAAACGGGATTTTATCAACAAACAAGTCGCTCAGAAACGAGTAGTCAAAGAAAACCTGATAACGCTTGTATGGCTTTTTTCCGTCCACATACGGATTATGCAGCTGATAGGCTCTTGAAAAGATGATACTTTTGCCGAGGAGCTTATACGTTCCGTTATCCGAACAATAGGTTATATCACCGTATTCGATGATGGACAGCTCGTTATATTCGTGCGAATGCAGTCTGTGCTTATCATAGGGAAATTCTGTTCCGTCGTAAAAGTCAACGCGGAAAAAATGCTCGTTTGATTTTTTTGACATATTAATCTCCGTTCCGCCGCCCTGCATCGGCACAAACTGTGGTGATTTCTCTTATCCGCAGGGGAGTGAATGATAAGAGATTAAGCTGAACAATATGGCAGAAATTTCAAAAAAACCTTTAAAATATCTGTTAAAACTATAATATCGTAAAAATAATAAAATGTCAATGATGAAATTTTTTTGCAAAAGGGGTGAGATTATCTATGCGGTTTAAAAAACAATTGAGTCTTGCTGCGGCAATTACGCTCATCATGACTTTCTGCGGCAATTCAGCCTCGGCTGCACCGCAGGTCAATGAAGCACTGCCGCCCGATGATGTGATAGGATATGCCGTTTTCGGAGAAAATCCGCAGTTTTACAATATGAATGCCCATATCGGCGAAAAGAGAAAAGTTACAGTCATGTCACAGAGCGGAAAAGAGGCTTGGGCTCTTGATCCGTCGTCGGGAACTGATTCAAGGTATATATATGTGGACGTTGATGACGATGTTTTATTTGGCTGTGATGACGGCTCAAACTTTTATGTGACGGTTGAATACTATGATGAGGGGATACTGTCAAGTCTCGGTATGGAATATGCTGTTTTTGAACAGCCGAACCTGAATTACACAATGATTCCGTATGGGGAAAGTGAAACAAAGGTTCGCACAAAGGAGTGTGACTGGCATGTTTTCGGCGATACAAGGACATGGAAAAAGCACACATGGCTGATTCAGGCGGCGTCGATGGACAACAGCCTCGGCGGTGCTGATTTAAGGTTTGGTGTATACAGCCCGACCATGGGAGTTTCAAGAGGCGGCAAGGTGCTTGTTCATTCCGTTGAAATCCGCCGTGCCGATAATACAAAAAGTCAAATCAGCATTGAGAATAACATAAAAACAATGGGAAATATCTTTTTTGAAGGGGATACCGTTGATTTGGACTTCACCTTCAATAATAAAAAGAATCCGTATTACAGCAAAAAGAACGGCACATATGACGCCGACATAAGCTATGAGGCGGTGGACAGCGACGGAAATACTGTGTGGAGCGGCACCGAAAAAATCACGCTGAAGCCGATGGTTGACACTAAGACGAATGTCAGGTTTAAAACGGATAGATTTGATACATATAAAATCTATGTTACGGCAGAATGCGGAAGCCTCGGAATCTATTCATCGGAATACTTTGAATTTTCATATGTTCTGACGACAAGAGGAAAAGTTCATAATGAAAAAGCAGGTGTCAATGCAGGGTATTATGATTTTGATGTAGCCGATGACGGGGCAAGGCTCAAATCGTGGGCGGGCTTCAAGAACATCAGAATTGCACTCCCGTCGCCGCAGTGGATTGACAGCAGCTTTGAGACTGTCTATCCAAACAACAGTGCGCCGTATGCATATTACATAGATTTTTACGGTGCAGCGAAAAAATACGGCTTAAACATTATGACCTATCCGCAGCAGGCGGCGTCGTATACCACGCATTTTGAAGAGGATAAGTCGCCGATTGCCCACACAGCAGGCGGAAAACAGAGGTTTTCGGATTGGGTGCTTCAGGTGGTTGACTTTTTTGGCGGAAGCTGCGGTGAATATGCAATATTAAACGAGCCGAACCTGCAAAGCAATAACACAAAAAATCTTCCTGCGTCGGTGTATACCGAGCTTGTGGATACGGTTTCAAAAAAGGTGAAGGCGCAGTATCCGAATGTCAAAATCCTTGCTGCCGAAACCTCAATGGTGCCAAAGGATTGGTTTGAAAGCTTTTTCGGGCGCGGACTTTATGATTCATATGACGCAATACTGATACACCCATATTGGGCTGACAAGAATCCGATTTCCTTCCCCGTTTCGGACGGACAGGTTAAGGATTTGACGGAGCTGATGAAGAAATATGGCGTTGACAAGGAAATATGGGCAACGGAATACGGCTATTCATCAAATTATGAAAAGTGTACTTCGGAGGAGCAGCAGGCGCATTGGAACGTTGTGGTATATCTTGAACTGATGGAAAATAACCTGTGTGACAGAGCCTATCTCTATTCAATGGCAAGCCGCGGAGTCAGGAGAGGCGAGCGTGAGGACAATTTCGGACTGCTGAAGGCAAAGACCGCAAGCCCGACAAGGTATGCGGCAAAAAAGGGCTATCTCGGATTTTCAAATCTGAATATAAGACTTGCGGACACCGAATTTGTCAAAAAGATTACACCGAGCAGCGACTCGGCAGGACATCTCTATAAAAAAGCGTCTGGCGGCGATGTGCTTGTGCTGTACAGCGGAAAGCCGTCGGAGGAAATAATTCTTGATTTGGGAACTGACACCGTTGATGTTTATGATTTCTGCGGAAACAAGACCGAAATGCACAGCAGTGACGGTCGCTTTGCATTCACTGCGAGTGAAGCGGCAATGTATGTTGAAGGCAGCTTCAAAAAATGCAATGCGGTTAAAAATGCGGCAGTATATATTGACAAAGACACGGCAAACGTTTCGTTTAATGACAAGCTTACGGTTTGTATAAACAACAGCACAGGCAAAAAGCTCTCAGCGGCAGTTGAGCTTGAAAGCGATTCGCAGCTCAAGGTGTTGTCGTGCGACAGCGAAAAAATTGTTATTGAAACGGGAGAAACAGCACCGAGTAATAACGAAGCGGTGAAAATAACGCTTGAAAATGATGATGGAGTGTTCTTTGACGGAACTGTCAGACTGAACTATGTTGAAAAAACGGTCATTTCGGCAGAACTTAAGATGAATGAGCAAAACAATTGGTGTCTTTACACTGCGGTTCAGAACAACAGTGCGGAGGAAACTCTTGACGGAACAGTGAGAATTGTGTCGCCGGGTGAATGGAGCGGCGTGTTCGGCAGCCACAGCATGAAGCTTGAACCGGGAGAATCCGAGACTGTTGAATTTGCAATTCCCGACCGTCTTGCGAAAGATGATGTCACGGCAGCCGTTGAGTTTAAAGACAGCAGAGGAAAGGTGACAACGCTGAACCAAGCTCTGAGCTTTGCATATGCCAAGAAAACGGCTGTGCCGCCCAAAATCGATGCAGATTTGAGCGAGTGGCCGCAGTCGGGCAAAATGTATTTGAACAGACAGGAGAATTATGAGGCGGCAATCATTGAGACAGGTCAATACAGCGGAAATGACGACCTGAGCGGCGAATTGCAGATAATGTGGGACGAGGATAATTTATACTTTGCGGCAAAGGTGAAGGACGACGTGTTCTTCTGTCAGGGACTTGAACCAAGATATATGTACCGCGGCGACAGCATACAGCTTGCAATGGTATATGACCCGAACGATCAGTATCTCACATCAAGCTTTGAGGAGTTCGGTTTTGCACTGCTTGACAAAAAGCCGACCTTCTACCGCTGGAAGACCCGATTGAACCAGGGAACTGACATCAAGGGCTGTGAGACTGCAATTGTCAACCGTGACGGCTATACGTACTATGAGGCAAAGGTGCCGTGGAGCAGTCTGGTTGCAAGACCTGAGGAGATAAAGGAAAAAACCGTTCTGAAGTTTGCGGCGGTTCTGAACGATAATGACGGACTGGGCAGAAAGGGTTACATGAAATATGCCGACGGCATAGCCAATGATAAAAACAGCAGCCTGTTCACCCGTTTGTATCTTCTGGACAGATGAAACTGATAAATAATAAATTAATTTAAAATATAAGGAGAGATTTAAATGAAAAGAACATTATGCTTACTCTTTACGGCAGCAATGCTGCTGACCATGACAGTGCCGCTTGGCGTATCCGCAACAATTACAGCGGATAGTACGTATTTATATGAGAATTTTGAAAGCACAGTATTTAACGGTTCAAACCCGGAAGACTGGAGCGGACTTCAATATGGTTCAAGTATATACGCCAGAGGCGGTGTTGGTCACACAGACAACAATGGCGCGCTGTCAATGGTTAATACTGCAACCGATTCAAGCAAGGTTACAACAGAAAATGCAGGCAGCAAGGATAATATAAGCTGGGAAGAATACACTTATGCAAAGCACGAGACGTTGACGTCGAATAAGGATAAATATACAGCTATTCCTGCTGATTTTGACGGGAATGCACTCTTGCTTTCATATGATGTATATGTTCCGTCTGACGGACTGTACAGTATGCAGGTTGATGTATACGAGCAGGGAATATCAAAACAGGCGCGTTTCATTATGGGACCGAGAATTACAAATTATCCAAAGGAAAACGAATATGTAAGTTCGGGTGTCCGCAAACAGGGAATTGTTGCAATCGGCAGACAGAACGGTGAAACCAATGCAGGCGCGACATCTTCGTGGGGAATGGGAACGAGAACAACTGTGCTTGGTGAAGTTGGCGGAACATGGGTGAATGTTTCAACAATTGTCACCTATGACAAAACCAAAGATATGTACTGTGCCAAAAGCTATGCAAACGGAAAACTGATTACGGACGGCTGGGGGAGTGCAGTTTGCTATTTTAAAACAACGGCAGAAGGCTATTTGAAAAATACTACGGGCGAGGAGCATAACAGCTTTTTCTTGAAAATTGTTGGAAATTCAAATACTTCAAATGAGCGAATCAGAATCGACAACATTATTCTTCGGGAATACGGCTATGCGACATTGAATGAGAATCAGCAGATTTCGGTTGGTCAGACGGAGGTCACTGTTCCGTTTGTGAATGCGGCACTGAAGGATAACGCTGCGGCTCCTGCGGCGGTGAAAAATGCTTCTGCAAGCTATGGCAGCGATTTCTCTGCAAGCGACATCACAGCACTCAAATATGCGGCTGACGATATATTTATGGCACATGGTGAAAGTGCAGCCGTTTCCGTTTCTGAAAAGACTTCTGACGGCATAAAGTTAAACATACCTGCACTTGCGGAGGGAGAAAAGCTTAAGCTTAAAATTCAGAACTGCGGTGATTTTTCGGGTGCGGCACTTGCCAATAACACAACCGTGCTTTACAACGATACGGTATCGGACGGATTTTTGGGAATTGAGCTTGCCGATTTTGACGATGAGTTAAAGGCACTTGGAGCGGATAATGTCATTCCTGCGGCTATCAAAACAATGAAGCTTCTGAAAAAAGACACCGACAAAACCTTGACTCTGACAAAGAAAGACTCTGAGGAAAGCTATACGGCATCAGCCGCAAACGGCGCATATACCTTTGATTTCAGCACAAACACGCTTGCACCTGATTCGGAGTATGAACTGAAAAGCGACGGCTCTGTGATTGCGACGTTTAAAACCGACTCGGGCGCGCTTGATCTCGGAACGGCAACAAATGCAGGCGGCAAGGCATCGGTTGAGGTGCGCAACATAACGGGCGGTTCTCAGACGGTATATCTGGTTTATGCGATTTATGCCGAGGACGGCACACTCATTGCACTGGACTATAAAAACGAAACGGTTGCCGCAGGCGAGATTAAGACGGTCAGCACAGAGAATGCATTGACCGATTCTGAGGCAAAGACCGCACGTGCGTTCGTCTGGGACGGTTTTGTCAACGTGAAGCCTCTCGGTGAAAGCACACCGTTCACACTGGAATAGAAAAAAGCGGAGGGAAGCTGCTGATATGAAAAAAACTATAGCTTGTGTTTTTGCGTTTTGTTTGATGAGTATATCTGCATATTCTGCGAATGTGCAGTGCGGTGAATTTGATACAAGCGGCAAAGCCGAGATTTCGGGCAGACTGGACAGCGCAGAGGCGGCACAGATTGTTGTGTTCGCCCCTGTTGCGGATCCTCTTGACCCGCAGAAAACAGCACCGATTGATTTGAACACGGCAGCGGAGGGCGAAATCGCTTCTTCTGTTGTTTATGTGAATGATGTTGCGGTGTCGGGAAGTCAGAATGAGTTTTCTCTCCCGATTCGGCTGAAAGCCTCGGATAAAAGCGGAATTTATACAATCCGCATAACAAGCGCCGGTGCAACCGTTGCGGAAAATACATTCAGATATGACAGCCCTGCCGAAAAAATTGCTGCGGTGCGTGCGCTGAATTCTGCTGTCTCGGCGGAAGACATGCTTTCAAAAATAGGTGAGCATGAAAGAGTGCTTTGTGCAAATTTTGAGCTGTATTCTCAGCTCGGCACGGGAAAGGCGCGGACGGCTGAATATTTGTTCAAGTATAAGAAAAAGCTGAAGGACACAAACTCTGTTGGTTTTGACGAGAGTGATCCGACAAATGCGTTTGAGGTTTTCAGATATTGTGCCGCTGTTTCGGCGTTTGCCGATTCCAATGCTGCCGACAAGACAGCCGCATTGGAATATCTGCTCTGTGTCCGTGACAATGCAAGCCTTGCAAAGTGGTATGACAAGACGGGTGTTTCGGACAGCGTAAAGTCACTGTGGCGCAGCGGAATTGTCGGACGTCTCAGCGGACAGAGCTTTGATGACCTGACGGACTTTGAAAACAAATTTACGGCTGCTCTGATATTTGAGGTTATCAAAAACCATGACGGCGTGGGCAATATTTCGGGAATAATCACCGATTTTGCCGAAAAGATTGGAATAACCGACACGTCTGCCGTAACCGTGAGCCGCTGTGAAAACATAAAAGGAAAGAACTACAGCGGATTCAGCTATGAAACCATGCTTGCGGATCTTTTCCCGACTGCACCCGCGCCATCGGGCGGAGGCTCGGGAGGCGGTTCGGGCGGCGGAGGAGGCACATATGTTCCGAGTGTGAGTATAACAGGAGGAACACAGCTTCAGCCGCTTGACCCCGACCCGACGGAGAAGCTGATTTTTAAGGATATGCAAAGCAGCATGTGGGCAAATGAGGCAGTTGAGGGACTATATGAAAAAGGAATTATATCAGGCAAGGCAGACGGAGTTTTTGCGCCCGAGGACAATCTGCTGAGAGAGGAATTTGTGAAGATTATAGCAGGAGCAGCCCGTCTTGAGAGCGATTCGACCGAAACCCATTTTAATGATGTTGCACAGACGGATTGGTTTTTCAGATATGTTGTTTCCGCAAGCACCAATAAGATTATAAACGGTGTATCCGAGAATGAGTTCGGTGTCGGTCAAAGCATAACAAGACAGGACGCGGCTGTCATCATATTCAATACCCTTAAAGCAAAAGGCGCGGTCATGCCCGAGGGCGGAACTGCGGACAGCTTTTCGGATTCCTTGCTGATTGAGGACTATGCGCGAAATGCGGTTGCTGTTCTGTCGGAAATGAAGGTGCTGAGCGGCTATGAGGACGGCTCTTTCCGTCCGACTGCGTATATAACACGCGCTGAGGCGGCAAAGGTTATATACGGCATATTGGAGCTGCTGGATTGATAATTCACATTTGCACATCGGAGGGATTTGATGAAAAACAGAATAGTTGGTATTTTAATGTGCATATGCCTGCTGCTCGGAGCTGTGCCCTCAATGGCTGCGGGCACGGACGTCAGCGGTGATTTTGAAGAGGCGGCAGGACTTTTGAATGTGATCGGTGTTGCCTTGGAGGAATTCGTGAATGTGCAGCAAAGCTTAACAAGACTTCAGTTTGCTGAGCTTGTCGCCAAAATGCGCTCAATCCCGATGAAAAATTCGGGCGGAAGGTCATATTTCACCGATGTTCCGACGGACAGCTTTGTGAATGTGATGGCAGAGGCAGGAATTTTTATCGGCGACGAGGAACGCCGTTTCGTTCCCGACAGACCGATCACCATGCAGGAGGCTTGCGGTGCTTTGGTTCGTGCTGTCGGATATGAGGCATATGCCAAGGTGAAGGGCGGAAAAATCACCGATTATGCAATCGTGGCAAAGAGAATCGGTTTGCTGGACAAGACGGTCGGAACTGTGTCTGTCACATATGAAAATGCAGTCAAGATGATATATAACGCACTTCATTTAAATGTTTATGAGGGAACGCTCTACGGAAGTGACGGCAAGGTGACATATTCCGAGTCACAAAACGGCGACACCGTTTTGTCGATTTATCATGGAATCAGGTTCAGCACGGGGGTTGTCACCGATAACGGAATAACATCACTCAGCGGCGCAAGCTCTGCCGGCAGGGGCAGAATGATAATTAACGGCAAAAGCTACAGCACCGCAGGACATGAGTTTGAAGAGTATATCGGTTTGAAGGTCACGGCATATTACCGCGATGAGCAGGAGGACGGCTCAGGAAGGATTATTTATGTTGTTCCTCACGGTAATGAAGTGCTTAAAATTGCAGCAGAGGACTTTGACGGTCTGAAGAACGGTGCACTCACCTACTACAGCGGTGATAATACACGCACGGAAACACTTGATTTGTCAGAGATTTCGGTCATATATAACGGTGCTGCCGTGACGGACGGCGTGAGAGACGCATTTGAAATTGTCCAAGGCTCAATCAGTCTTTATGACAATGACGGAGACTGCGGCTGGGACGTTGCCGTTATTGGGGAAACGGAGGACGTTATCATTCAGTCTGTCGATTGGGAAAGCCATACGGTGTATACCGATGGCAGCAGCAACATAAAAATTCTCAGGCTGTTTGATGACGGGAAATGCTTTTTCAGCATACGCTCGGCAGTGAGCGGAGAAGAAATCAGTCCCAATTTTCTGAAGCAGGGAACGCAAATATCGGTGCAGGCATCAAAGGATAAAAGCCGCATAATAATTCTGGCACAAACCGAGACGATAAGCGGCACTGTGGAGAGCTTGGGAAAAAGCCGCGGCGGAAAGTTTGAATATGCGGTCATTGACGGCACGGAATATGAGCTTGCGGCGGCGTTTTCAAAAAAATACGGAAAGCTTGAAATCGGCATGAGCGGAACCTTCACGCTTAACATATACGGACGCATATCATCGTTCACGGTTGAAAAGCTGAACAGCACGGTTCAGGGCTATGTTTATCAGATGGGGTATGAGGATGATTCCATTGAAGGGGGAGTTCTCAGTCTGAGAGTTTTTAATGAAAATAATGAACATCTGACGCTGAAATGTGCCTCAAAGGTCAGGGTGGACGGAGAAACTCTCACGCCCTTGCAGCTCAGAAACAAACTTTATAAGGTGGAGGAGCGTTTTGGCGAAGTGATTACAATTGCCTCATTAAAGAGACAGTTAATTGCATATAAGCTTAATTCAAAGGGTGAGATAAGCTATATCGATTTGCCTGCCGAGAGCCAAGATGCCCGTGAGCAGGAGGGGTCGCTGTGGCTGGTTGACAAAACCATGCCGACAAGAAAGGGCATGAGATTTGACATAGCACAGCAAACCTTCGGTCACACATATCCTTTATATGCGGTGAACGAAAAGACAAAGATATTTATTGTTCCGAGTACGACCGTGGAAAAGCCCGATGAAAGGGATTTTTCGGTGATTCCGTTTAAGGTGAACGACCTTTATGCAAACAGCACCACATATGATGTTGAGCTGTATAAAACGGTTTCGGAGCACCCGTATATTGAGACGGTTGTTCATGTGCTTGGTGCCGAGCCGTCCATTGGTCGGTTTGAAAATGTAATAATGATTAAACACATTGAAAATGTTCTTGATGAAAACGGCTTGGAAATGCCTGTCATATACGGGTTGCAGGCAAACAGCGAGATAATGGTTTATGTTGACGCAAATGCGCTTGTAACACGGGGCAGCACGGACGAGACGGCAGCACTGTCCGACATAGGAGAGGGAGACATAATCAGTGTTTCCAAAAACGCACTCGGCTATGTTTCCTACATCAAGCTGGAATTCGATTACAGCGAGGATATGCCATACTGGGGAAACGGTTTGGAAAGCGACACCTATCGCGGAGAGGGAAGATCAAGACGGTTTACCTACGGCACGGTTAAGGATAAATATGTGAGCGGTGACAGCAGTAATTTGTCATTGGTTATGTTTGGCGCAGACGGCGGAGATGTCACTGCGACATACGGACTGAAAAGCAGCAGTGTTATGATATACGACGCACGCGGACGTGAGGAAACGGCATATATCGGAAGCCTTGCGGAGGTGACTGATGAGGCGTCGGCAAGCAGTTCTGCACCGGCAAGGGTGTTCACCCACTGGAGCGGCAATATTTTAAAAAGCATATTTTTCTATGTTAAATGACACTTCTGAGGCGGTGTTTTGGTGAAAGGAGCGGATTGAGGTTATGAAGAAAGGTTTTCTGTTGATTTTGCTCATAACAATAATTGGCATGTGTGCATATCCTTGCAGTGCAGCAAGCGAAAATGACGAAAATGCAGAGCTTTCGGTTGTTTGTGATTTGCTTTCGCATATAGGCGTTCAGGCACAGGCAGATGATGCGGAATTGAATGCGCCGATGACAAGGGCGGAATATGCAGGTCTTTTGAGCAGGGTTCTTGACACAGACACTGCGGCGGCAGGCTCAAAACGATATTTTCCCGACGTTGAGGCAGGCAGCGCGATAAACATACTTGCCGAAAGAGGCATATTTTGGGGCGACGGTGACGGATTCCGCCCCGATTCACCCATAAGCGAACAGGAGGTCGTTATTTCGCTTGTCAGGGCTGTCGGATATGAACCGTATGTCAAGGTTCGCGGTCGGGATTTGCAGGATTATTTGCTCACTGCAAAAAAACTCGGAATCATTCAGAGTTTTGCACAGAGCAGAGACGCGGCAAGAGAATATGTTTTAAGAGCAGTTTATAACACGCTGCACATT
>CAKSIW010000080.1 GCA_934463175.1 uncultured Clostridia bacterium
GCGACATACATTAGACTTAAGGATATTGCAAATGTATCCGATGAGGCATGGGAAGGCTGGAGAAAGTACATCAATACATATAAGTGGGCATATCCTGACGATTATCTAAGCGAAAACCATAAGATGATATTCTTCCTTGGGGCAATACTTGCCGGAGAGACGTGGCCGGAAGATACAATGTATAACGGACTTAGCGGCAGAGCAACGGCGGAAGAACATACCCAATATCTGATTGATTGGTATAACCACAGGTTGGAGCGCGGAATGCAGGAGTATGATTCGCCGAATTATTATAACGTTGACCTGTTTGCCGGAGAAATGTTCTATAGCTCAGTGAAAAATGAAAAACTGAAAAAACTTGCTTCAGATTTCCTGACACTCATTTATGCAGATTCTGTTACGGATATGCTTGAGGACAATCTAACCGGAGCGCACCTGAGAACGTATCACGAGGTGGAAAATCTATTTAAACTTAAATCACTGGGATTTTGCTTCAATACTTCAACATATATGACAGATGAGTTCTATCAGATGAATGTTCAGGATGGCGAGTATGCTTTTACAGACTATATGCCGCCCGATGAAATATTCGATATAGCTTTGGATGAGGGAAGATATATTGAAAACCGCGAGAGGCACTCGGTATACACTCTTATGGATGACAAAATGGTTGAAGAATCGGAAAGAAAATACACATACAGAACGCCGGAATACAGCGTTGGAAGCTTGATATACCGTGAAAACCTGGACAAATACGGTGTGGGAGTGGATCTTTTTGCCGATAATGGAGTGTATAACAAGAGAACTCCTGTTCTGGCCGGCTTTCAGGGAATACAATGGAGTATAAATCTTGGAAAGGGCACAAGCTCAATAATCACCGAAAACCATCCAAGCTCCGGACAAGATTTTTACGGAGATACACAATGCCAGTGCGGAATGTATTTTCAGAATTTGGGAGCGTCTGTTGGAATGCATAGAATAACTGTTGAAAAACACAAAAAATGCACTCATTTCTATATCCCGAAGGCGAAGCTTCAGACTGTTCAGGAGGAGAATGGCTGGATTTTTGCTCAACACTTTGGAGTGTTTGCGGCGGTTAAGCCATTACGTGACGGACAGACTTCAGGGACACTCTATGAATGGGGCGATCCGAATGTGCAATATTCGGGGCTCAAAAGAAGTGAATGCGAAGTATTGATAAATTCCGCAAATACAGCTTTCGTATCAGAGGTAACATCTGAAAAAGACTTTGGCGGAAGCTTTGAAGAGTTCAAGTCGAAGGTGCTTGAAAATGAAAAAAATATTGTGTATTCGGCAAATAACGATGAATATTTTATTGAATATACAAGCCTTGACGGCTCTGTTCTTAAGCTTGACTATAAGAACAATCAAAGGTATTTGGACGGAAGGCTTATAGATTTTACCGATAGCAAGATGTTTGACAGTAAATATGTCAAAGCGGATTGGGAAGCCGGAGAAGTGACCATATCAGGGAAAAACGGCAGTATAAAGCTTGATAAATACAAACAGACAATGGGTGTTGCAACCGCAAAATCGTTGATTGATAAGGTTAACGGTCTGGTTCAGAAACTTAAGTATGAGAACAAGTTCGGACGAGGAATTGAAGCGATTGCCGCAAATATGCCGGAAATTAATGAATGCGTTGAAGGCGCCTCAAAATATGAAGATAGCTATGCCCGGAATGTTTTATTATCAGGCATGAAGGAGCTTGCAAAACAAGTTGACAAGATATTTGATTCAGCAAGTGATCGTGAACGGGAAAGTATCAGAGAATTAAAGGAAAAGCTTGATAGCTGTGTCGGAATGACCGAAAATACAACACAAGGAGGAGTGTATGTTGATGATAAAAAGAATGACGAAAAAGATAATAGTCACTCTTGCGGCTGCGACTGTTTTTATTGCCGCCAATGTATCTACCGTAATAGCATCAGCGGCAGCAATGCCGATTGATATTTCAAAAGATGATAGCAACTATGAAGCAACGGCTGTTCTTGTATCGCTTGGCATTATGGATTTAAATGATGACGGCAGTTTTCGCGGTGATGAGTTTGTGACACGTGCCGAGTTGGCAAAAATCGCCGCTGTCATACACGGGATTGATGTTACAGCATACAAAGACAGCGAAACATCATATTCGGATGTAAAGAAGGATGACGATTATGCATGCTATATTACGGCGTGCCGTGAGTTTGGGCTTATGTCTGGAGACAGTGAACTGTTTGAGCCTGACGGAAATATCACAGCGGATCAGCTTAATGCTGTTGTAATGCGTTTGATGGGATACGAGATATTTGCAAACCGGATCGGAGAATATCCTTCTGGATATAATAAGGTTTCGGAACTGCTTAAAATCAGAAGATATCTGCATCAAAACGGTGAGTATATGACCAGAAACGAGACGGCGGAATATTTGTATGAGGCGTTCAACACATCGGCAGCGCAGGTGGACAAAATTGCAGGTGACAGTATAGAATACCAAATGGACGGAAACCGTACTTTGTCTGAGCTGTATATGGGAATCAGACGTTTTGAAGGTGTTGTTAATGCAAATGAATTTTCGCATCTTCCCGGTAAAAGTACTGTTTCTGTCGGAAAGGTTGATGTCGGCGGAACGGTTATGGGTATCGGCACAACCAATATCAGGTCAGAACTCGGCAAATATGTTGTTGCCTATGCATATGTCGATGCAATGGGTAATGCAGAAGATGTTAAAGCATATGTTACGCCGTCAAAATATAATGAAGAAACGGAAATACTTGCAAAGGACTTGAAACAAAATGAGACAAACAGCAGAAAAATAACAGCGTGGAACGAAAATAAAACAAAAAGCTATTCGTTGGCTTCAGATTGTGTCGTAATTAAAAACGGAGAGGTGCTGAACAGTTATTCCGATGATGTTTTTGATGTAGCAACAGGAAAAATAAATATCATAAGCACGGATGGAGACAGATACAATCTGGTGATAGTTGATGCGCCCGAATCTGCGATTTTCAAGCGTTACAGCCAGGCGGATTGTACGATGTATTTCAATTACGGAACAGAGAAGCTGACTATGCCGTACGAAGCGGTAACAGAGGTGTTTGTGGATGGAGAAGCTGCATCTCTGAGCGATTTGTCAGAATGGATGAGTGTGTTTGTTTACAAATCCGAGAACCATAATTACTATAGATTTGAGGCATCTTCAAAAACGGTGAAGGGTGCATACACAACCGATGAAATAAAGTCCGGTAAAATCGGGATTGACAAAATAAAATATAATACCGCGGCAGAGCTTGAAGACTTTCTTGCAGAGTGTAAACCGATGCTGTTCGGTGCAGTATATACATTTATTTTCAATCCGTACGATGAGGTAACGGCAATAATCGAAGAGGAAACGCGAGACGGTGAGTACGGTTTTGTTTATTCCTCCGACAAGGGCATGTTTGATGATATGTTCTTGCTGCTTATAAACGAAAATAATGAGAAAAAGAAACTTAAGTTAAGAAAAAAAGTGTCGCTTGAATGCGGCGCAAGCGTTCAGTCGGTGAATGCAGCCGAGTTGATGACTAATCCTGTCTGCGGCTTGGTTGACGAGAATGGACAGGTTATCAAACAGCTGGTAAAGTATAATCTGAACAGCGCGGAAGAAGTCTATCGTATTTGCATTGCCGCGGACAATACCGGAAATCTGACATCAGAGGGAGATTATTTCACGCTTGATATGAAAAAGTTCGGCAGCGGAACGGTATATTATTACAATGGCTCGTTTGGCGGGGTTTATCTGGCAGATTCGGCAAGTCTTAAGGTGTTTACGGTTCCTGCCGAAGTGGTTAACGGGGTTCCGAATATAAAAGATGTGCGGGACTTGGAGGTTGAGGACGATACATGTATAAAATCAATGTATCTCAACAATTTTTATCTTTATGATGCTGATAAGTATCGCAAGGTGGGCGCGATGGTAAGATTTGTAGACAGCATTTCAGCAATAAGTTCTGATATAATAGGAAGACCTGAAACAGCAGTCATAAGTGAAGTGCAAACGGCGCTTCTGGAAAACGGAGACACCGGATATATTATTGAATACTGGCAGGGCGGAAAGCTGCTCAGCGCTGAGGCGGACATGGATTTAAAGACGGCAAGCTGCAGCACTAACATAAATTGGTCTGAACTTGAGGGAACGAATATATCCGATTTAAAATGCGGAGACATTGCACAGGTTTTGCTTGACAGTGAAGGAAAAATAAAGAATATTTATCTTCTCGGAAGCGCTGCGACGGTGAGCGGAGATCATGAAAGGGTTTCAAGTTCAAGCGCATCAACGCCGACGGCTGTTTCATCGACAAAAACACACACTATTCCGGGTACTGTGACGGAAACAAACGACAGTTATATTGTTGTTTCAACCGTTGCGGGGAATGGGACAGTCTGTGAAAGAAGTTTCACGAAAAACGCTTCTACTCGCTATTATATGTATAACTCCAAACGAGACACAGTAAGTCTTGCATCCGCGGATGAAGTGGAAAACGATGATAAGGTGTTTGCAAGATTGGACGGATATTTGTGCCGTATGGTTTTAATTATAAGATGATTTGGAGGTTTGGATATGCAACATAAAAAAATTAGAATTATAAGCGCTGCGATTGCGGCGTGTATGCTGATCTGTTCGTTGCCATGTGTTTCGGTTGCTGCGGCAAGTATCACGGAGAGATATGCTGACATAAAGGATTATGATGATGGAAAAGCATATCAAAGTCAGCTTGGCGACCGAGTGGGTATAGGACATTATTTTTATAAAAACGGTCACGGAAAAATCGGCGAAGACAGCTACATGGGCATAAAGCTGCAGCAGAAACAGGGGCGTTTTACCATTTTAAAAGATGACGGACAAAAACTTTACCTGTCGGAAATCACCTCCACACTGGTGTTTTCAACAGAGATATATCCTAACGGCAATTTTGATGCTATATATTATGCTACAACCGGAGGGGTGAACACTATGGCAGAAAAGGTTAAGCTGTCCGACCTTGAGGCGGGGAAGTGGAACACCGTTTCAACGGTATATGTGCCGGTTGACGACAAAATTAAGACATATACATTCATAAACGGAGAATATAAATTCGAGTATGTAATAGAGAAACCTGCCGAAGGAGAGGGAGAATTACGATTTGTTGCAGAAAAGGAGGATGTTTCCGAGGGACCTTGGTTTTATCTTGATAACATTAAGGCATACACCCTTTCGGAGTTCAAAAACCTTGAACTTCTGAACTCTCCGTTTGTCGGAGAGGACGGAAAACTGACGGGATACTACGGCGTAACCGCGGGTCAGCTGCTCAGCACAATTCCTCTAACGGATAAGTTTATTATTGATCAGAACGGAAACTCTATTGAGAATGATGAATATCCGACAGAGGGAATGAAGCTGCGCCTTGAATTTGAAATTGAGGGCGAGGAAGTGCTGTATAGGGAATTTGAGTTTGGATATGTTGAATCCGACATTGAAAAAGCTATTGCGCAGGTGACGGTTCCGAGTGAGGTCACAGATAGTGTTACGCTTCCGACAGAAGTAAAAACCGATGATATGACGGCGCCCGTTACGGTTGAGTGGAAGAGCAGCAATACAGATTGTTTTGCAAATGACGGAACCGTTATCAGACCGCCTGCCAATGATGCGGTAATAAGCCTAAGCGCTACCTTTTCAAATAAAATCGAGTCGAAAACAAAAAAATATAAAATAACCGTTAAGTCAGAGGGCAAACCGTCAAGCATAAACTTTATTTACGCAAGCCTTTCAACGCGTACGGCAAATGTTGGCGAAAAGGTTGAATATGATATGAAGCTTTACGATGACTATGGATCGTACGGATTGGAATACTCTGTAAGCTGCAGCGACCCTGCTCTTGAAATCGATGAAGGAAATAAGACCGTGTCAACAAATACGGCAGGAATATACAATGTAAAGTTCAGCACATCGGGTTTTGAGACAGAACTGCCGATTGCGTTTAACAATCCTGAGGATTATCATGTGTTGAGCTTTGAGGAGCTGTATTCAGAGGACTTTGAAGGCGAGTATGACAAAAATATAAGTGTTACCGGCGCCGCGGTTGAAGACTTCGGGGGTTCAAAGGCGATGCATGTGCCTGCTCAAGGTGCAAAGAGCTCTGAGACTTTCGGACCGTCCGGAGCAGACGGAAAGCTGATTGCACTCAGCGATTATGCCTTTGAGGCTGATGTTTATGCCAAGGAATGCGTTGGCGAATCGCAGGTTAATTTTAGTGTCAGAATGAGAGCCGATAAAAACAAGGGGTATAATTTTGCTTTTCATGAAATTGCGTTTACCTCAGACAGTGAGCCGACTAAAATTGCCACAGCGGCAGGTGGCGGTTTTACGAAAAAATGTAGTGTGTTCTCAAGTTCAAGGGGAAGCGGATTATTTGCTGCCGAATGGTATTACGGAAATATGGAGGTCTTTGATGATATATACGGCTCAAAAAAACAGTGCTTTAAAAAAACATATCACATTCAGACTATGATTATTGACGGCAAACTTGTCGGAAAGGTTATGGACGGTGACAGAACCCTTTATTCTCAGACAACCGAACTGAAAAAGCTTGATAACGGCCAGGCGAGCATAAATCAAGGCTACACAAGTCTTATTTCGCATTCTACAGAGGTATACGTGGATAATGTTGTGATTTCGAAGCCGCGCTGGATTTCTGACATAAAGGTTGAAACCGAAAAAACTATTATGACGAGAGATGATGCCGAGACAGCGTTTACGGTGTACGGAAAAAGTGCAGAAAATGAATGGATTAAGCTGAATGAGAATGAATATACGATCAGCTGCACAAATTTGGGCGCAAACATCTCGGACGGAGTGCTGACTCTGGACGGCACAGCCGGAAAATACTGTCTTGAAGTCAGTGCAGGACAGCATCACAGTCTTAAGGAAATCGAGATAAATGAAAATCCCGAAGAGCTTCAAAGAATTTATGATGCGCTGAAGATAGAAAATGCTGACAAAATTAAGGAAGACTTCAAACTTCCGACTGTTGATGGCAACCGTATAATTTGGACGAGTGCAGACGATAGTACAGCACGGATTGATGGCGAAAATGTCCGCATAACGCGACCGTCGGAGACGGAAAGTGACAAGGAGGTTGCTCTGAAAGCAACAATATACGGCAACGGCTTTATTATGGAGAAAGAAATAAAAATCACGGTTAAAGCTGAGATTTCAGATGAGGCTGCGGTCAATGCCGCAATTTCAAATGTGTCTGTTCCGCAAAATACGACTGGCAACATTACTCTGCCGCAGAGCGGTGACGAAGACGTTGTAATCTCATGGGAGAGCAGTAATGCGGCGGCAATTACCGCAGACGGAACCGTGACCCGTGCAAAAGACAATGTTACAGTCCTTCTGATTGCGACCTATTCGCGCGGAAGTGTTGTCAAAAGAATGACATACAGCGTATGTGTAACCGGAACCGAGCCATCGCCTTCGGGAGGAGGAAACGGCGGCGGAAGCGGCGGCGGAGGCGGAGGAAAAATTGTTAGCGTCTCAGCCGGCGGTTCAAGTCAGGACATTACGAAGAAAATGGAATTTTCCGATGTTAATGCGAATGAATGGTTCTATGACGCGGTTAAAACTCTGTTTGAAAAAGGTATCGTCAGCGGCGTCTCTGATACAGAGTATCAACCCAATAGATATATAACGCGTGAGGAGTTTTTGAAGCTGCTTTGCGGGGCGTTGGATATTTCACCGCAAAACGATGCCGAGACGGCGTTTTCAGATGTTCCTTCCGACAGCTGGTTTGCGCCGTTTGTGAGTGCGGCGGTTCAGTGCGGCATTGCGAACGGAATTTCCGTTGAAGAGTTTGGTTCGGGGCTGCCGATAACAAGGCAGGATATGTGCGTTATGACTGTCCGTGCGCTTGAGTACCTGAAAAAGCCTATGAACTATCCTGCTGCGGAAAGGTTTTCGGATGATTCGGATTTTGCGGATTATTCGGCGGAAAGCATTTATAAGCTGAGAAATGCCGGAATTGTCTCGGGAACGGGTGACGGGCGTTTCATGCCGAACGAATATGCAACAAGAGCGGAAATGGCGGTTATGATTTCAAATATGCTTAGACTCTTTAACAACTGATAACGAGGGGTAGACTATGAGAAAAAACAGATCTGTTGCGGTTATGTGGCTGTTTTCATATTTAGCAGTGTTTATAATTCCTGTCGCGGTCAGTATAGTGACGTATGTCAGCTTTGAAAAGGTTCTTGTTGAACAAGTGAAAGAGAACAATGAAAATGTGTTGTATAACAAGAGCAAGCTGATTGACGATGTTGTGCTTCGTGCAAGCAGTATTGCTTATCTGAATGCGGTCAGTGTGGACGTGAACAGATTTGCAAGCCTTAAAAGACCGTTCACGCAAACACAGCTGCTTGAAATGAATCGCTTTCGGGAACAGTGGAACAAAAATTTTGATATAGGAAATAAAGATATAGTTACAGCATATGTTTACCTTCCGAAGTCGGATTGCATAATTCCATCGTCAAACATGAAATCAAGAAGGTTTTTCGACACGGTTTACGGCGGCAGCGATGAAGAATATGACGGGTGGATGCGTATAATTACCAATGCCGAAAATCGGGAGATATACACTCTGAAAATCGGCGATGATGTAAACAGAATTTTCTATGTTATGCGCAGTGTCGGTGACATATTCGGCAGTGAAGCGCCGTGTGCCGTTGTTGAAATTTCGCCGGAAGTTTTTTCGAGAATCAGCATAGAAGAAAGAAACACAGGGCTTTATGTTATAGACAGTGTGGGCAGTCTGATTTACGGCAACGGAGGTGATGATTGGAAGGCACTTTCACAGAGTGCGGAAATCGAAAAAGAAGGCAAAAGGGTTGTAAGCAGAATACGGTCGACCGAAACAGGAATAGTCTGTGTATATGTCCAGAACCGTGTGCAGTATTTGAGAGAAGTTGAATATCTGCGGCTGTTTATATTGTGTGCATTGGGTGTTTGCGTTGCGGTTTGTTTTGTTTTGATAAAGAAGTTCATAAAGATGAACAATGAACCGATTGAGAAGATACTTACAACACTGAATCATAATGAAATTCCCCAAAACATGAATGAGTATCAGTATATCAACGGAGCAATTGAGAAAGTATTTGGCAAAAACAAGGAATATGAGGACTCGCTGTATCTGCAAAAACGGTTTTTCCGCAGTGACTTGCTTGCGAGACTGCTGACGAACAACTCAGATATTGACGATAGTATACTGAAATCGTTTGACATCAGGTTTGAAAATGATGAATTCATTGTAGCTTTGCTGTGCATTAAGCAAACGGACAAACTGTTTTTTGAAAATGACCCGAGCGGCGGCAATATAGAGCTTGCGCTGTATTCAATCGAAAACGTCCTTGATGAACTTATGAATGAAAAGTTTTTGTGCTATGTTTTTACATACCGGGGGGTTATACACTGCATTATAAATCCAAAGACGCGGGGCGGCGATGTTCGCAAGAAAGTTATCGGAATTGTTGAAGAACTTAACCTTTTTTCGGATAAAAATATAAACACAAGCCTTGTGACGGCGATCTCAAAGACATATAAAGGCTGCGAGAATCTGCCGACAGCATACAGAGAGGCAAAAAATCTTTTGGAATATAGATTTGTTAACCCGCAGAAGAACATTTTTGAAGCAGAGCCGGAAGACAAGCAGAAAAAAGAGCAGGGTTATGCCTATTCTCTTAAAACAGAGCAGAAGGCGATAAACTGCATAAAAAGCGGTGACTATTCCGAAGCAATCAATATTCTGAATGAGGTTTTTGAGATAAACAGCAATAATAACTATATGGCACTGCCGATGGTGAAATGCCTTGTGTTTGACGTTTTGTGCACTCTCATAAAAATTTCGGATGAGGTCGGAGCATCCGAGGACAAAAAGGGAATTGACAAAATCAGTATATATAACAGAATTATGAATTGTACAAGCGTGGTTCATGTCCGCGAGGAGGTTGACGACATAATTACACAGTTCAGCAGCTACATCGGTAAAAAGTCAATGCAAAAAAGCATAGAGTTTATTGCAGAGCGTGCAAAAGAATTGGTTGATGAAAACTATACAAATCCCGAAGTGACCGTGGCATATGTTGCCGATAAGATGAATGTTACCGCAAACTATATGTCCGCGCTGTTCAAAGAGACATATAAAATCGGCTTGCTTGAGTATATTTCAGAGCTTCGCGTTAAAAAGGCAAAGGAGCTTCTCAGAACAACCAATACTTCTATTGATAAGATTTCCGAAACGGTCGGTTTTAGCACAACGAGAACCTTTTCAAGAACATTTGTACGCCTTGAGGGCATAACCCCGGGCAAGTTCAGACTTTTGGAAAACGGCGACTGACAAATTGTCGGTCGTTTATAGATTTTGACAGTAGATAAAGATTTCTGGAAAAGATATAATCTATCTTAAGTGGTATTTAAGCGGTTGCAAAATCAAAAAGAAGAAAACGCTGATAAATATGTACGACCAAACAATCATAAGCTTTTTGATTTTCGCAATAACTAAGACAAGTTAATAAATTTAAAACTGGAGGTATTAATTATGTTAAAATTCGTAAAGAAAGCAATCAGCGCAATCGCTGCGGTGTCAATGATGCTGAGCATACTGCCCTATGCGGCATTTGCCGAGGAAACACAGACACCGGTAAGCGCAGCGGGAACAGTGAAGCTTGAAGCAAAAGACGGTCAAACCGGAAATGATGCGTTTAATACAATAATGAATATAACGCTTACACAGGAAAGTTCAGCCTTGGGAGGTAAAGCACAAGATGATAAATACATAAAGGCTGTAAAGAAGGATGTCGGTGGCAGTACACCAAGATTTTCATTATATAATAAAACGGGTGCTGGTTATTTTAAGCCGAACGAGGCAACAAAAACAATGCTTTGGAGTATGGATGTGTACTATCCCGATACAACCAAGT
>CAKSIW010000081.1 GCA_934463175.1 uncultured Clostridia bacterium
GTGTGTGGTATAATATCTCTGTTAATTATGGGCAGTCCTCTGTTTATGCTTTGTCTGGAAGGCATATGGCATGAATGTCTGAAAAAGAAAGGAAGAAAAAAATGAATATTTTGGACCAGATTACACAGGAACAGATCAGAACAGATCTTCCGCAGCTTAATGTCGGCGATACGGTTCGCATTTACGTTAAGGTTAAGGAAGGCAGCAGAGAAAGAATTCAGATGTTCGAGGGAACAATCATTAAGAAGAATCACGGCGGAATCCGTGAGACCTTCACTGCAAGACGCATTTCATACGGTGTCGGTGTGGAAAGAACTTTCCCTGTGAATTCGCCCAACATTGACCGTATTGAGGTTTCAAGACGCGGTAAGGTAAGACGTGCTAAGCTGTATTACCTCCGTGACAGAGTTGGTAAGGCTGCAAAGGTAAAAGAGAAGATTTAACAAGGGTTACGGCGGGTATTTGTTTACAATACCTGCCGTATCTGCTATCAGAACAAAATATTATATAAAAGGTGTGCTGATTGTATGGATAACATGAATAATAATATGGAAGAAAATGAGTTAAGCTTTGAAGAAAAAGAAAAAATCGGCAAAAGGGAGTATATGAAGAAGGAAATCATGGATTGGATTCAGGCGATTGTGATTGCGGTTGTTGTGTCGTTCCTTCTGAAAAACTTTGTTCTGACCCTTGCGAAGGTTCAGGGCGAGTCGATGGAGCCGACGCTTCAGAATGAGGACAGACTTTATGTCAACAGACTTATGTATAAGCCCGAGAAGGGTGATATAATAATATTCAGACCGGCGTCCGACCCGAAACGTCCGTATGTGAAGAGAATTATTGCAACTGAGGGCGACACGGTGTATATTGACTTTGCAAGCGGAGAAGTATATGTGAATGACGAGCTTTTAGATGAGCCGTATATAAATGAGCCGACACATCTGACAGGGTCATATATAGAAAGCAAAATGCTTCACGGAGAATATAGCCGTGAAAAACCGATTGTTGTTGAAAAAAACAAGCTTTTTGTGATGGGAGACAACAGAAACCACAGCTCGGACAGCCGTGAAATCGGGCAGGTTCCGAAAAGTGAGATAATCGGTCATGCAATTTTCCGTTTCTGGCCGCTGACCAATGTGGGCGGTTTGGAGAAGGCTGAAGAATAAAGGGAGAAAAGAGATATGGTTTTACAATGGTTTCCCGGGCATATGGCGAAAACAAGGCGTCTCATATGCGACAGTCTCAAGCTTGTTGACGTTGTGATTGAGCTTGTTGACGCGCGTCTTCCGCTGTCATCGAGAAATCCCGAAATTGACAGAATTGTGGGGAAACGCCCCCGCGTTCTGGTTCTTAACAAAAGTGATATTGCAGACCCCGAGGCAAACAGGGCGTGGCTGAAATACTTTGAAGAGTGCGGCTGCTGTGCAATTCTTGCGGACAGTCTTTCGGGGAAAGGCATAAAAAGCCTTGACACGGCAATTGAAGAGGTGCTCCGTGAAAAGCTGGAGCGTGAACAAGAGAAGGGAATGCAGCGCCGTGCAGTCAGAATGCTGGTTGTCGGCATTCCGAATGTCGGAAAGTCATCATTCATAAACCGTCTTGCAGGAAGAGCTGCGGCAAAGGTCGGCGACCGTCCGGGGGTTACAACGGCAAAGCAATGGATCAGACTGAGCGGACGATATGAGCTTCTTGACACGCCGGGGATTTTGTGGCCGAAGTTTGAGGATCCCGAGGTCGCAAAAAGAATTGCGTATACGGGCGGGATAAAAGATGAAATTATGGACGTTGAGGAGCTTGCGTTTCATTTAACAGGTTTCCTGAGGGAGAACTATGCGGAGCTGCTTGCTGAAAGGTTTAAAATAACCGAGGATATTGATTCATATGATGACTATGAGCTGATGGAGCTGATAGCCAAAAAACGCGGCTGCATTATGTCGGGCGGAAGGACGGACATGCTCAGAGTGTCGAATCTGATTCTGGACGAATTCAGAGCGGCGAAAATCGGACGGATTACTCTTGAACTGCCGCCGCGGAAATAACGGAAAAACGGAACTGCACGGAAATCTCTGCCGGCGGCTTGGCATGTCATGCAAAATGCGGCAGGGTATGTGCGGTTCTTTATTTTTTGACGGAGGTGTTTCCATTGAAGGAAATTGAAAATGAGCTTTACGGAAAAGGGTTTGATTTTGTTGCCGGAATTGACGAGGCAGGAAGAGGACCTCTGGCGGGGCCTGTGTGCGCGGCAGCGGTTATACTGCCCAAGGACGCGGTGATTGAGGGGATAAATGATTCAAAAAAGCTTTCGCCGAAAAAACGGGACAAGCTGTTTGATGAAATCATCGGCTGTGCGGTTGCATATTCCGTTGAGTTTGTGTCGCCCGAGGTGATAGACAGCATAAACATTAAGCAGGCAACAAGCCTTGCAATGCACAACGCATTGGCAAATCTTGATGTGCCGGCGGATTTTGTAATTATAGACGGAAATGATAATATACCCTATGATATACCGTACAGATATGTCATAAAAGGTGATGCTAAATCTCAAAGCATTGCTGCGGCGTCCATTCTTGCAAAGGTGAGCAGGGACAGGTTCATGACCGACCTTGCGGCGGAATATCCCGAATATGTGTTTGAAAAGCATAAAGGCTACGGAACGAAGCTGCATATTGAGATGATAAGAAAATACGGAGTGTCGGCGGTTCACCGAAAATCGTTTATGACGGCAAAGGTTTTGGGGACGGAATGATGAAAATCGGAATGAGAAACAAAATCAGCGGTATGTGCGGAGAGGATGCGGCATGTCTGCTGCTGAAGAAGAGCGGACATAAAATCATTGAACGCAATTACAGAAACAGATACGGCGAAATTGACATAATTGCAAGGTGCGGTGAAGACATTGTTTTTGCTGAGGTCAAGACACGCAGCTCCGACGCATTCGGAACGCCTGCGGAGGCGGTCACATATTATAAAAAACAGAGGATTGTCAGAGCCGCGATGAAATATATTGCCGATAATAACGTTGATTTGAATGTCCGCTTTGATGTTGTTGAGGTCTATGGAGTGTTTGACGGTGCGGAGTTTCACGCGGAGAAAATCAATCATCTGAAAAACGTGTTCACGGAGGTATAACCGATGGATTATACGATTTTTGATGCGCATTGCGATACGCTGTCAAAGCTGACGGATTTTGGCGGCGGACTGGAGAATAACAGCTTTCACGTTGATTTGGAACGGATTGGCAAATATCAGGGCGGATATGTTCAGGTTTTTGCGGCATTTGTGGATAAGATGAATTCAAAGGTGCCGCCGCTTCAAAGGGTAATTTCGCTTGCGGATACATATTTTCGGGAGATTGAAAAAAACAGCGCAGGTATTGCTCATTGCGAGACGGGAAGTGACATTGAAAATGCGCTGAAGCAAGGGAAATGTGCCGCGGTTTTAAGCGTTGAGGGCGGTGAGGTTCTTGAGGGAAGAATTGAGAATCTGAGGATTCTCAGCCGTCTCGGGGTCAGAGCCATGACGCTGACGTGGAACTATTCAAACGAGCTTTGTGACGGAGTCGGAGAGGTGCGCGGTGCCGGTCTCACAGAATTTGGAAAAAAAGTTGTTTCGGAAATGAACAGATTGGGAATGATAATAGATGTGTCACACATTTCCGTCAAAGGGTTTTGGGACGTTATTGAGACAAGCAGATGTCCGATTGCCGCAACCCATTCAAATGCATATGCACTTAAAGCACACCCGAGAAACCTGAGCGATGAACAGATAAAGGCGATTATAGAAAACGGCGGAGTTATCGGTGCCAGCATATATCCCGAGTTTGTCTCGGACGGTGTGTGCCGTGCGGCGGATATTATTCGGCATATTGAGCATATTCTGGCTTTGGGCGGAGAGGAAAATGTCGGATTTGGCAGCGATTTTGACGGAATTGACCGCACGCCCGATGATATACGCGGAGCGGAGGAAATGTACCGTCTGATTGACGAAATGCTCAGACTCGGATATTCGGAAACGGTGATAAAGAAAATTACAGCTGAGAATTTTCTCAGACTTTTTGACGCCGCTGCCGACTCAAAAATACGGGCATGACGGGCGGCTTTTTTGTGAATTATATTGAAATTTTCATTATAATTGAAAAAAGTCTTGAAATTTGCCCGAATTTGTATTAAAATTAAATTTATTAATATTTTATGTCTTCGGGGGGATTACGATGCAAGCATATATTTCAGAAAAAGCAAAGGGGGTCAGTCCGTCTCCGACACTGTTTCTTGACGCAAAGTATAAGCAGATGAAAAAACAGGGTATTCCTGTTGTCGGCTTCGGTGCGGGAGAGCCTGACTTTGAAACGCCCGACAACGTGAAGGACGCGGCAATTAAAGCAATACGCGACGGCTTCACTCGATATACGCCCGCATCGGGAACACTGGAGCTGAAGCAGGCTATTTGTGCTAAGCTTAAAAGGGATTCGGGGCTTGATTATGCGCCCGAAAATATTGTTGTCAGCAACGGCGGAAAGCATTCACTGACAAATGTTTTCATGGCAATATGCGAGCCGGGCGATGAGGTTATTATACCTGCGCCGTATTGGGTCAGTTATCCCGAAATGGTGAAAATGGCGGACGGCGTTCCGGTGTTTTTAAACACAACCGAGGAGAGCAGTTTTAAGTTTTCCGCACAGGAGCTTGAATCGCACATAACACCCAAGACGCGCGCTCTGATTCTCAACACGCCGAGTAATCCGACAGGTATGGTATATACACGTGCGGAGCTTGAACAAATTGCTGAGATTGCGGTGAAGCACAATATATATGTTGTGTTCGACGAGATTTATGAAAAGCTTGTGTATGAGGGAGTTCATGTTAACATTGCGACTCTTGGGGAGAAGATAAAGGAACTCACGATTGTTGTGAACGGTATGGCTAAGGCATACGCAATGACGGGCTGGAGAATCGGTTATACGGCGTCAAATGCCGCGGTTGCAAAGGCGATGTCAAACATTCAGAGCCACGCAACCTCAAATCCGAACTCAATTGCCCAGGCGGCGTCCGTTGAGGCACTGAACGGCGATCAGAGCTCGGTTGCGATGATGAGAGCGGAATATATTAAGCGCAGAGATTATATGGTTGAGAGAATAAACTCAATTGACGGCATAAGCTGCCGTGAGCCGCACGGTGCTTTTTATGTGTTCATGAACGTGAAGGAACTGCTCGGAATGGAGCATTACGGCAAGATGATAAACACGGCGAGTGAGCTGTGCGATGATATTCTTGACAGAGCGCTGGTTGCGCTTGTTCCGAGCGAGGGCTTTGGAATTGACGGCTATGTGAGACTGTCGTATGCGACCTCAATGGATACAATCCGCGAGGGGCTTGACAGAATTGAAAAATATATTAAAGGCGAATATTAAAAAGGAGTGTTGACGTGAATATTGGTATAATCGGTTCGGGAAACATGGCATCGGCACTGGCAGGCGGTTTGATTTCATCAGGCATAATCAGACCCGATGAGCTTTCAATGAGCGATAAATCGGAAGGCAAACTGGCTGTTTGGCAGAAGAATGGGGTGTTCACAACCGAGGACAACAAAGAGGTTCTGGCGCACAGCGATATTGTTATTTTTGCGGTTAAACCGAATGTTCTGCCTTGTGTTCTTGAGGAAGCAAAGGAGTTTGCGGAAGACCGGATTTTCATTTCGATTGCCGCAGGCTTTGAAATATCAAAAATTGAGGAAAGCCTCGGAAGGACTGCGAAAATTGTGAGAGCCATGCCGAACACTCCTGCAAGAGTGAACTGCGGCATGACGGTCATTGCTCCGAACGGAAGTGTTTCCGCGTCCGAGGTCAAAGAGGTTGAAAAAATCCTTTCAAGCGTCGGAGAGGTTATTGTTCTTGAAGAAAAGTATATTAATGCTGCAACCGCGGTTCACGGCAGCAGTCCGGCATATATATATATGCTGATTGACGCAATGGCGGACGGCGCGGTGAAGCACGGAATCCCCAAAAGCATTGCACTCAGACTTGCGGCAAAGGCGGTTGAGGGGTCGGCTAAGATGGTGCTTGAAAGCGGAGAACACCCGCAAAAGCTCAAAGACGATGTGTGTTCGCCGGGAGGAACAACGATTGCGGCTGTTTGCGAACTGGAGAGAACGGGATTTTCTTCTTCTGTTCAGCAGGCGATTGACGCTTGTGTTGAAAAAGCCGACAGCATGTCAAAATAGTTTTTTTCATAAAACGAGGGCTTGTTTCATAATTATGTAAATAGATAAGCTATTTACGAAGGGAGAAACGGGCTGTGAGAAAAAGAAGGTTGCTGCAAAGTGCGGCAGATTGCTTTGCCGACAACAGAATACAATATTTGTCGGTGATTTTTGTGTTGATTTTGGGTGCGGTGATTGGATCGGTTTCGGCGGCGGCAATGAACTCGGAAAAATATGATGAGCTGAGCCGATATATGGAGAGCTTTGCGTCGGCATTTAATCTTCAGCCGATAAGCGGCGCGAGGATATTCAAGGCATCGTTGTATAATAACATAAAGCTTGTGCTGATTTTGTGGGTATCGAGTCTTTGGATAGGGCTGATTCCGCTTGCTCTTTTGCAAATCGGAATCAAGGGATATAAAATGGGATTCTCGACTGCATTTTTAATACAGCTTTATCGCGGAAAAGGCTTGATTTTTGCAGCTGTTGCGGTTATGCCGCAGGTGGTGCTGCTGATTCCGGCACTGACGGTTTATGCGGTGTTCGGAATGAAATATGCTGCGTCGCTGCACAGGCTGCGCGGACAGGGCGGCGGGCGCGGCGTCCTGAAGGAAATGTATCTGAGAAGCCTTGTGTGCATTGTCGGAATCACTGCGGTTACAGCGGTTTGTGCGCTGTTTGACGCATTTGTTGTTCCGCCGATGCTCAAGCCGGTTTGTTCGTTTATTTGTAATTAGAAGGAGGGGAGACATGATGGCAGAGCTGTTGGAAAAATACTTTGCTTTTTTGAGTGAAGGGAAAAAGGCATCGGTGAATACGTATCTTTCATATAAGCGTGACATAAACAAATATGTCTCTTTCCTGAAAAATAAAAATGTTATGATTGAAGCGGCAACGGGAACGGTTGTGCTGGATTATCTGATGGATATGGAAAGAGAAGGGAAGTCGGCATCGACAGTGTCAAGAACACTTGCGTCGATACGCTCGCTTTATCGGTTTCTTCAGAATGAGCATGTTGTTCCGGCAGACCCGACAGACAGGATTCATTCCTTAAAAATTGAAAAAAAGCTTCCGGAAATTCTCACAAGCGAGGAGGTTGAAGCCTTGCTCACCCGACCCGATGTGAGATGTAACATGGGAAAACGCGACAAAGCAATGCTTGAACTGCTCTATGCAACGGGGATTCGTGTGACCGAAATGATTGAATTGAAAATCGGCGATGTGGATACGGAGATTGGGTACATAAACTGCGAAAGCGGCGGGCATCGGCGTGTGATACCGATATATTCCCTTGCAAGACAGGCTTTGAATGACTACATTGAAAAGGCGCGTCCCGCAATGCTTAAAGGAAACTTAGGGGAAGACGTTCTTTTTGTGAATTACAGCGGCAGAAAAATGACGCGGCAGGGGTTTTGGAAGATTGTGAAGAAGTATGCGGCACTGGCAAAAATTGAAAAGGACATAACGCCGCACACTCTCAGACATTCATTTGCGACACACCTTCTTGAAAACGGAGCGGATTTGAAGTCTATTCAGGAAATGCTTGGACACACCGATATATCTTCAACTCAGGTTTATGCAAGGATTGTCAGAAACAGACTGAAGGACGTATATAAGAGCGCTCACCCGAGAGCGGGAGGAAAGGCGCGCAGCGCACAGTAATCGGTGAGATACGGACGATGAGCCGGAGCATATTTGCTCCGGCTCATTTTGACATCACAGGGGTTCATCATCACATATTCCCTTTTTCAGCTTGCTGATTGCCTTTTTTTCAATTCTGGACACATAAGAACGGGATATTCCGAGACTTTTTGCAATTTCCCGCTGCGTTTTCTCGCTGCCGTCCCAAAGCCCGTATCGCAGCCTGATGATTTCCTTTTCACGTTCATCAAGAAGCTTGTCAATGTTTTTATACAGTTTTTTTGTTTGAATTTTAGATTCAATTTCTTTAATGACATCGTCCTCGTCCGTCCCGATTATGTCAATGAGGAGAATCTGATTCCCTTCCTTATCCGTCCCGATAGGGTCGTTCAGCGAGACATCTCCCTGACTTTTTTTGCTGCTTCGCATAAGCATAAGTATTTCGTTTTCAATACACCTCGCGGCATAGGTGGCGAGACGGGTTCCCTTGGAACCGTCAAAGCTGTTTATTCCTTTGATCAATCCGATTGTGCCGAGAGAAATGAGATCCTCGCTGTCGCGGAAATTAACGGTATATTTTTTTGCAATGTGAGCGACAAGCCTGAGGTTGTGTTCAATGAGCTTGTCGCGCGCCTCTGTGTCGCCCTGTGCCATCCTTTCTATGTACATTTTTTCCTCCGCGGCACTGAGCGGTTTTGGAAATGAGTTGTTCCCCGATATAAAGGAAATCAGGAACATGAGTGACTGGAAAATCGTGTCAAACATTCCGAGCATATCAAGCACCTCCGAAATATTGAGCGCACACGGCGGAATATGCGCATATGCTATTGTATGTGCTGAGAAACAAAAAAGTGCAAGTACACATAAAAAGCATTTGCAAAAGAGAATGTGCAGACGATAAATCGGCATTGCGGTATTGCAAAATTCAATCGGTTGTGGTAAAATAAGCTTATCTGAAATTAAATTGAGATGATTCACCGAATGGAGACCCATATGGAAGAGAAAACACTTAAAACTCTTGAATTTGATAAGGTTATAGGTATGCTGGCACAGTATGCTCATAATGAAGGTGCAAGAGAAAAAATATTAAAAATATATCCCGAAAGGAATATTCGTGCTGTCCGCAGAATGCTCATGCAAACTGACGGCGCATATGTCATGGTCTGCAAGCACGGCACACCTCCGATTGCAAGGGTGACAGATGTTTCGGATACCTTAATGCGTGCGGAGGCGGGCGGTGTTCTGTCAATGACGGAGCTTCTGAATGCTGCGGCTGTGCTCAGGTGTGCGGACAGACTGAAAAAGTATTATGACGGACAGTCGGGGGAGCTGGACGATTTTTTTGAATGTCTTGCGTCAAACCGTGCGCTTGAAGAGAGAATAAGCACATCAATAATTTCCGAGGAGGAAATGGCGGATAATGCATCAAGCGAGCTTTATGACATCAGAAGAAAAATAACCCGTGCAAGCTCGAAAATAAAGGATACACTGAATGATATGATTCACTCGGCGCACTACAGAAAGCTGCTCCAGGAACCGATTGTGACTCTCCGCAATGACAGATATGTTGTGCCTGTCAAGTCGGAACACCGCAGTGAGGTCATGGGTATTGTTCACGATATGTCGGCATCGGGAGGTACGGTGTTCATTGAGCCTTCGGGGGTTGTCAACGCAAACAATGAACTGCGCGAGCTTGCGCTGAAGGAAAAGGCGGAGATTGAGCATATTCTTGCAGAACTGACGGCGGAGGTAAAGGCGGCGGCGGATACAATCAGATATGACTATGACGGAATAATTGACATTGACGTTGTTTTTGCAAAGGCACGTCTTGCAGCCGAGCAGAAGGCGGTTTGCCCCGAAATAAACGAGGAAGGAAAAATTCTCATAAAAAACGGACGGCATCCCTTGCTTGACCCCAAAAAGGTTGTACCGCAAAACATAAATCTCGGATATGATTTTGACAGCCTGATTGTGACGGGACCGAACACGGGCGGAAAAACTGTTGTGCTGAAAACAATAGGCTTGTTTGCACTCATGGCACAGTCGGGACTTCATATTCCTGCCGACAACGGAACGGTTATGGCGGTGTTTGACGGAATCTATGCCGACATCGGCGATGAGCAAAGCATTGAACAAAGCCTCAGCACATTTTCGGCGCATATGAAGAATATTGTGCATATTCTCGGGGAAATCACACCCGATTCGCTTGTGCTGTTTGATGAGCTTGGAGCAGGAACAGACCCGACTGAGGGTGCTGCTCTTGCAAATGCAATACTTGAATATGTGCGAGGACTCGGCGTACGTGTTGCCGCGACAACGCATTACAGCGAGCTGAAGCTGTATGCGCTTTCCACGGACGGAGTTGAAAATGCGTCCTGTGAATTTGACGTTGAAACGCTCAGCCCGACATACAGACTGCTCATCGGCGTGCCGGGAAAGAGCAATGCATTTGCGGTTTCAAAAAAGCTCGGCTTGCCCGAGCATATCATCGAACGTTCAAAAAATCTGCTTTCAAGCGAAACGGTCAAGTTTGAGGATGTGCTTTCAAACATTGAACGGGAGCGGAGAATGACGGAAAGCTCACGAATCGAGCAGGAGAAGCTGAAAGGAGAGGTTGCGGCTCTCAAAGCAGAGTTGAGCCGCGAGCGTGAACGGCTGGAGGCTCAGCGTGCGCGTATTCTGGAAAAGGCGAATGCCAAAGCGGCTGAGATTGTCGAAAACGCAAAGGAAGAAACGGAAAGAATCCTTGATGAAATGAAGGCGCAGCAGAAGGAAAAGGACGAAAAGGAAGCAATCCGTGCAATGGAGGAGGTTCGCCGTGAGCTGAATGTCAAGTTGAAAAAGACGAAAAAACCGCCTCAGCCAAAGAAGAATATGCCGAAAAAGGTTAATGTCAATTCCTTCAAGCCCGGAATGAGCGTTCTGATTGTTGATTTGAATGACAGGGGGACGGTTCTTTCAATTGACAAAAAAGCGGAAACTGCGGTTGTTCAGATGGGAATTATGAAAACCACTTCAAAACTTTCAAATTTGGTTATTCTGGAA
>CAKSIW010000082.1 GCA_934463175.1 uncultured Clostridia bacterium
GCTTATGCTTGACTTTAAGAAATACACGGGCATGACCACCAATAATTACATCATTCTTGCCAAGCTCTCGGTTGCCAAAAAATATCTCCACCAAGGCTGTTCAATTCAGAAATGTGCCTCTCTCTGCGGTTTTTCAAGTGCTGAATATTTCATTAAAACCTTTTCAAAATTCAACGGTATTACCCCTGCTCAATATAAACGCCGCCAATGACCTGCTTTGAAAAACATTCGGAATCAGCGGCGTTTGCCCGTTCCTATTCCTTAACCCCGACATTTACATTGCTGCTTAAAATCTGCCGCGAGCACATGAGGAATATTATAATCGGCGGAACTATGACAATGAATGACGCAAGCATCTGGAAAGGCTCTGTCCAGCTTTCCCGTATTGTGTATAACCCGAGTGCAACCGTATACAGGCTTGTATCCTTTATGAGCAGATACGGCATAAGGAAGTTGTTCCACACACCGTTGAACACAAATATCGTAACTGTCGCAATAATCGGCTTGCTGAGCGGAACAATAATTTTTGTATATATTCCTGCATTGCTGCAACCGTCAATCTTTGCGGATTCAATGTATGAAAGCGGTATTGTGTCAAAAAAGTTCTTAAAGAGCACAATGTTATACGCATTCGCCATTGCCGCCAGCCAGAACGGAAAATATGTGTTCTGCAAATTCCAATGCAGAAACGGTACGTCAATATACATCAGGAACTTGGGCACCATTGTGACCGTCTGAGGCATCATCATTGTCCACATTATGAGCATGAACAGATATTTGCTGCCGGCAGGTTTAAGTCTTGACATTGTATATCCGGCCACTCCGCCAATCAGGATTTCCGAAGCCCAGACTCCTGCAAACATCACCATTGTGTTGACCAGTCTTCCGCCCAGACGCATATCGTTCCAAACTGCCTTGATTCTTGAAAAGTCAATGTGCTTTGGAAAAAATGACGGCGTCACGCTGTAAAACTCGTCAATTTCCTTGAAGCCCGACAGAAACGCCCATATTACAGGCACAAGAGCCACAACCGACCATAATATGAGCAGCACAAATATAATCCAGTATGACACCTTAACCGACAGCCTGTTATAGTCATTGCTCACTATTAGACCATTCTTTTTATTTTCTATTTTTTTGGACATGTTCGCACCTCCCCCTATTCGCTGATTTTCTTGTTAAGCCTGAAGTAGAATACTGTAATTACAATCAGAATGAAGAACGAAACCGTTCCGAGCGCAAGCGCTCTTCCAACCTGCATATACGAAAATGCCATTTTATATGCACTCAGGTTCAGCGACAGCGACATATTGCTGGGACCGCCGTCGGTCATTACCAACGGCTGATCCATAATCTGGAATATGTTGATTATCTGTCTCACAAACAGCAGCAGTATTGTCGGCGATATTTGCGGCAGAGTGATTTTAAACAGTCTTCTCCAAATGCCTGCTCCGTCAATAACCGCCGCTTCGTAAAGATCCTGACTCACCGACTGAAGAGCCGAAAGATAGATGAGCGAGTTGCCGGCACAGCTATGCCATGTCATGGATACGATGATGAGCGGTATCGTCATGCGTGAGTTGAGCAGCCATTGCTGAGGCGCAGCCCCGAACATGACGATTATGCTGTTCAGCAGTCCGTTGGGTGCAGGATTCAGCAGACACGTCCATATGATTGAAACTGCAAGCGTCGGCGCAACATTCGGTATATATGTTATTATTCTGAATGCCGCCTTCCCGTGGACAATCTCATTGATAAACAAGGCAAGCACAAGCGACGGTATGAAACCGATCAGCAAGGAATATATTACATATTTAACCGTGTTCGTCAGGGTTGTCAGAAAAAGTGTGTCAGTCAAAACATTTTTATAGTTTTCCAACCCGCAAAACGCAATTGTCTCATAGCCTCTTGTGCGGAAGAAAGATGTCCATATTCCTTTACAAACAGGCGCCCACTGAGTATAGGTAAACATCAAAACCGTCGGTATAAGCAACACCCACATAAGTATTTCCTTATTAACCGATGCGAGCATTTTCTTTAAATTCTCTCTTTTTATCAGGCACTGTTTATGTTCTGTCCTCACCCTCTACACTCCTTTAATCCTATATTTCTTTGTCAAGATAGTTAATCTGGAAATCTTCCTGTGCTTTTTTCAGAACAGTTCCGCAGTCGGCATCTTTATTCAGCAGCACTTCCTGTATTGCAGCGTCAAGCACCGCGTAAAGCTGCTGCACACATCTTTCAGGCTCAAACACATACTCAACACCGTCACCGTTTACATAGTCATCAAAGAATTTTGAGTCAACAGTTCTGTATTTGTTCATGATTTCAGTTTCGGCAGCCACTCTTTTCTCGTCCTTCCAAAGCGCAGATGTGCGGATTCCGACAGCTCTTTTCTTTTCCTTCTTGATTGAATATGTCTTTTCCCACTGTTCCTTCACACCGTCATTCACACTGACACCCTTGCCGATCATTTCAAGCCATTTGAAGCAAGCGTCAACCTGCTCGTCTGTTGCGGCATTGCTGAACACATACATGTTTCCGCTTGCCTGTGAGACCTTTCCGGCAGGTCCCGATGGCAGACTTGACATTGCAAGGTTGTTCACGTCAAGCTGATATTTGTCAACATATGAATCGGTGTTTCCGTATGTGACTATCATTGCAGCCTCACCTGTTGCAAGCATTCTGCCCGTGGCATTTGTGTCTGCAAGAAGTTCATTCTGAAGAACGTCATACTTCCACCTCAGATCCTTCAAATACTGAAGAGCAGCAATGCCCTCGGGGCTTGCAAAGGTCGCCTTCCACTTGCCGTCCTCTTCTTTCATAAATTCGGTTCCGAATGCATATGCAAGACTGAGGAAGTGCCAGCCGCCCTTATTGTTGTTCGTTGCCATTGCAAAGCCTGCCTTGCCGGTCTTATCCTTAATCGTTTTTGCAGTCTCCGCAAATTCGTCCCATGTTTTGGGATACTTTGGAATCCCGTTTTCATCAAGCAGACCTGCCTTCTCAAACAACGAAATGTTATATGCAATGCCCATATTATAAAGCGAGTCGGGCTGAATTAAGCCATAATATTTTCCGTCATATTTATAGAGCTGTTCATATTTCTCCGAGAATGCGTCCTTATATCCATATTTTTCAAAGAACTTTGAAATATCTCTTGCATAACCTGATGTGACGATTGTTTTAAGCTCTGTCGGCGCTGTCTCATACATTGTCGGAAGCTCACCGCCCGCCGCCTTGGGCAAATAGTTTTTAATATCGAATCCCCACGCGTCCGCAACAACCTCAACATTGGGATTTTCCTTCTCAAACCTTGCTTTGTTCTCCTGAAAAAGGTCATAGGTCTGAGCGTTTTCTTCCGTCCTGATTGTGGGCGTGCCGCCAATGCTGATGCGGATTTTGCCGTCATCAGCCTGCTTTTGTCCTCCGCACCCGGCTGACAGCAGCACAGAACCGGCTGCCAAAACACCAACAACTTTTTTAAAATTATTCTTCATCATTTACGCCTCCTGATATTTATTTAAACTTTTTATATATTTTACGAACCGTATAAAATGCATTTTTCGGCTTTCGGTATTCGTTCAGAACACCTTTGTTATTAAAGCTTCTTGCACGTGTGAGCGACATTTCCTCTGATGTCCGTATATCGCAAAACTGCCATATGATTGTTCCTGCAATTCCCTCGGTATTTGTAAACAGATTAAGGGTATATTCCAGATATTCCGCTTGATATCCCTCTGTCCACTTAACGTTTTCAAACACATTATTTCCGTATATTGCGGCTGCACCGAACTCCGACATGACAATCGGTTTTTCAGTGTCCTCGCTTTTCAATTTGCATTTCAGCTTATCCAGAAATTCAGTCCAGTCATTCAGACTTTTTTCATACCAGCCTATATACATATTCACCGAAACAAAATCCGCATATTTATAGCACCTGTCCTCAAGAGGATACATTGTTGCATATGTGACAAGCCGACCGTCATCAAATTCTCTGACAAGCGCCGCAAACTTTTCCGTCAAAGCAATGCCTTCATCACATCGGGTATCAATTTCATTATGCAGCCCCCAAATGATGATTGACGGGTGGTTAAAATCCCGTTCGATCATTTCTCTGTGCATTCGCAAGCCGACATCAATAACCCTTGGATTTGCCAGCGCATTCTGCGGAAATCCCCACATCGGAATTTCCTCCCAGAACAAAATTCCCTTCTCGTCCAGATAGTCCAGTGTTTTTTTTGACACAGGATAATGCGAGCCGCGAATGATATTGCAGCCCATATCCGCAATAATGTCAATGTCTCTTTTTGTTATCGCAAACGGAACTCCAAAGCCCCAGTCAGGGTGTTCTTCGTGACGGTTTATCCCTTTCAGAAACAGCTTTCTCCCGTTCAGATAGATTCCGTCGCTTTTTGTCACGATTTCTCTGAACCCGATACGGTCAAGCATATTTTTCCCCGAAAACTCAACCCTGACGGTATAGAGTCTGGGGTTCTCCGTATCCCATCTTTCTATGTTCTCTATATGTATCAGCCCTGTTTCAAGCCTGAGCTTTTTGTCAACTGTAACATCTTTTTTGTATATTTCTGTATCATCAAGAAAAATACTCAGCGTATCAGTCATTTCACATTCACAGTGGTTCTCCAGCTCAAGTTCAAATGCCGCGTCCGCGCTGTTATTCTCCGAAAGCTTATATCTCACCTTCAGCTTGTCGAAGGAAACGCCTTCAAGCTCCTCAATGACAACACTTCTGAAAATTCCTCCGTAGTGAAACCAATCAACTCTTGACAGCGGAATTGTCGAATCCTCGGTGTGCGTGTTGTCAACCCTGACGGTGATTCTGTGTTCACCGCCGCATAAGCCGTCCGCTGTGAATGAAAACTCATTGAAGCCGCCGCTGTGGCTTCCGATCAGTACATCATCAATATACACATCGCATTCATTCAGAACCCCCTCGAACCACACTCTGATTGTGCTTGCCGGGGTGTAAAAACACGTCTGATACCACAAAATCCCCTCATGACCGAAGAGCTTATAATCCGTGTTCCAGCACGAGGGAACCGAAATTGTATTTTCATCATCAAATACGCTTTCAAACCACCTTTCGCGCTTCCCGACATTGCAGTTATCAATCCTATAGCTCCATGTCTTATCCAAATTATACTTTTTTGATGTTGTACTGTCGAAAAACAATCTTTGCAAGAAAAATCCCCACCCTTATTCTTTTCCGGCATTTCATATATGCCTCTATACCAAAAATATGCTGTTTAAAATCTCTTTTTTTATTTAGTATATCAAAACAAAATTTTCAATACAATATATTTTTGTTTAAAAACTGTAAAATAGTACATTTTGTTTTTGGTATTTATTGTAAACTCAGATAAGCAAAAAAAACGAGTGTTATCACATGGAATAACACTCGTTTCTGTTTTGTTTTGCTGAAAATCAGACGGTCATTTCGTTTCTGTATTGCGTGGGCGTTTTGCCGGTGTTCCTTTTAAAAACGCGGTTGAAGTATGTAACATTCTGATAGCCGCATACGTCCGAAATGTCAATCACACTGTCATTCGTGTTAAGCAGCATATCCTTTGCCTTCTCCAGACGGACATTATTCAGATATGCCGTAAAGCTTTGTCCCATCTGTTTCCGAAAAAGCTGACCCAGATATTTTTCATTAATAAAATATAGTCTTGCCGCTTCTGTTAATGTAATATTCTTTTCAAAGTTCTTGCGGACATATTCCGCAGCTGCGTCAACCGCCCAGTGAACCGCGGAGCTCCTGACCTTTTTTCCGCCGCTCAGATAGAGTCTTTTGATATATGCAGCAATAAATTCTGCCATTTTCGTATAATCTTCAAGATCATAAACCGTCTGTGCCTGTGCAAGACGCTCTTTCAGCATATTCTCCGATGCCCCGGTCACACGGCAGGCTTTCCCGAGCCGCCTTTCCGCCTCGGTCACAGATGTGACAAGGTTGCCCACATATACAATTGCCAAAACCTCTCCGTACACCTCAACGGGGCAGGCAATCTCAAACAAGCCATACGGGCAACATCCCGAAAATATTCGCTTTTCCTCAACAGCTTTTATATTTGCCTGCATTTTGCAGAACAAACACAAGCGATACCCTCTTTCAGTCTGCTTCGCGGCATCGCAAAACGGCTTGGAATGGACTTTATATGCATTGTCGATGCACATGTCGGGTGTTCCCAATATACCTGATATATCATGAATACAAATATGAGCCTTATTGCAAATCAGCAGAACCTTCAGCAAGCTTCCGAGGCTCTCAATCTCTTTGGTCACAGCCTTCACCCTCCGTTTTTTATGCATTGCAAAACCAACACCGTTTCTGTCGGAAAAACAATACATTTTTATAATTATATCCGTAATTATACACTATTTCTTTCTTTTGTTCAAGCTTTTTATGTATTTTGTTAAAGAATATTTTCTTTTCCTATGCTATACTTAAGCTAAATTAATAAAACAAAAAAGCGAGGGTGATTTTTATGAAACGATATGATTTGGCAGTAATCGGCGGAGGATTTTCGGGTACGGCAGCTGCAATCAGTGCCGCACGCGCAGGGCTTTCTGTCTTATTGATTGAAAAAAGCAATTCTCTCGGCGGAGCGGCAGCGGTTAACCTGGTTAATCCGTTCATGATCAGCCGCACGAAGCTGACCAAAGACGGTCAGACCGAATTTTTCGACCTGAGCCGGGGTATTTTTTTGGAAATAGTTGACAAACTAATGGGGAGAGACGCTTATAATTTCAGACCGAATCAAATATTCCGCGAAGAATACCTGAAGCTGATTTTAAACCGAATGACAATTGAGGCTGGCGTTGACTTGCTTTTCCACTCATATCTGATCGGTGCAAAGGCTGAAAACAATCGCGTCATCTCTGTCAGCATTGCAAACAAATCAGGCATATCCGAAGTTGAAGCGGATTATTTTATTGACGCCACAGGCGACGGAGATTTAGTCAGCATGGCAGGCTTTCCGTGTCGGCTCGGAAGAGAAAAAGACGGTCTGTGTCAGCCCATGACGCTGTGCTTCAGAGTGTCAAATGTCGATATGGAAAAGTTTGAAAAATCGTGCCACACGCTCAACAAGCTGTACCGCGAATTTCAGGCGCGCGGTGAAATCAAAAACCCCCGTGAAGATATTTTGGTTTTCAAAAGTGTTTTAGATAACACTCTTCATTTTAACTCCACACGCATTGTCAAGCTTAATCCCGTTGACGCCTTTGACCGAACCAAGGCGGAAATTGAGGCAAGAGAGCAGGTGTTTGAGCTGTTCAATTTCTTAAAAGATAATATTGACGGGTTTCAGAACGCAGACCTTGCCTCCACCGCTTCTGAAATCGGTGTGCGCGAAAGCCGTATGATTGACGGAGAATATGTTCTGACAGAAAAAGACCTTGTGGAGTGCAGAGTTTTTGAGGATTCAATTGCTCTCGGCAACTATGACATCGACATACACAACCCCGAAGGAAGCGGAACAAGCCACTATTTCTTCCCCGACGGTCAGTATTACACCATTCCATACAGATGCCTGATTCCCAAAGCCTCTCAGAACCTTCTGGCTGTCGGAAGATGTATTTCCGCAACACACGAAGCACAAGCCTCGATAAGAATTATGCCGATTGTATGCTGCTTGGGTGAGGCGGCAGGCACGGCAGTAGGCATTGCAAAAAAATCTGATTCAGGCGTGAGGGATATAGATATTAAAAAGCTTCAGGAGCAGCTCAAAAAGCAGGGTGCTGTTTTGTAACAGAAAATTTAAACCGCGTTTAGTGTGTTTTGATTCCATTTCTGCGACCTGATTAATGGCTGTTTTGCCGAAATAAAAGAGCTATAGGCAGAGAACCGAAATTCGGTTCTCTGCCTATGTTTTAATTCAACCACAGATTCATTCGGGTCATCATACGCCGAAACCGCTGCGGCAACCTTCATAAGCTGATTTGCCCCGTCCCGCCCAATACGGCAGTCATTGCGGTTGTGCCGCATATTTGCCGCGCTAAGCAAAAAGCGCATCTGCAATTTTCTTGAACATTGCAAATCATCTCACCGCTTTGAGGTGTCGGAAATCATTTTACGCACAATACGCATAAAAGCCGTTAGTCCTTATTCAGAACATATGAAAACTTTGAAAACATGGTTGCAGTGTTCGCTCTTGACGGCGCAATCTGCGGGCAGATTGAGTATTCATAGCCGCCGGGCGAGAAAATAAACATAACATTTTCATCAAAGCACCATGCAATTGCTCCTTTTGCATAATCCGAAATATCCTTAAAATCGCTGTAGGACTCCAGTGCAGAAATGGTATTCTCGCCGCCGCTCCGGGACATATCAATTCCCTGCTTTTCGGCATATCTGTAAAATATTGCCGCAATCTGCTCCCGCGTTATCGTGTCATACGGCGAGAACGATGTGCCTCCCGTTCCGTTGATAACACCGTTTTCAGCCGCCCAGTTTACCGCTTTTTTATACCATTCCTCAGTCAAATCACTGAATCTGTCGGAAGCCGCAGTCTCAGGCTGACCTGCAAGACGATAGAACATTGTCGCAAACTGCGCACGGTTCATTGTGTCATCGGGAGAAAATGTGTCAGCACCCGTTCCGTTCATGATTCCCTTGTCAAGGCAAAACTCAATTCCGTAATGATTCGGGTCTCCGTCGGCACTCTGTATATCACGGAAACGCTTAACCGCACAGCTGTCTCCCTTTTCTTCACAGGTAAACCTTCCGTCTGCCGCAGCTGTCGGCTCGCCTTTTTCTATTGTCTCTCCCGTGTCAAGCAGAACGCATTTAAAGCCGTTGTCCTTTGCATATTGTTCGGCCGCCGTGCCGCTGTAGCATTTGATGACAAGATTCTCGTTTCTCACATCATAATCATTCACATAGTCCCAGCCGAAAGCGTGTAAATCAATCTGTGTCACACTTCTCGGAACAGTGATCTCATTCAGGTTATTACAACGGAAAAACGCTGCCTCTCCGATACGCTCAACGCCTTCCGAAATCGTGAGGCTTGAAAGGCTTTCGCACCATGAAAATGCATTGTCTCCTATTTCCTTGACATTTCCCGGAATGACAACATTATTGAGGTTTTTGCACCAATAAAAGCCAAGGTGCGGAATTGCCTTCAAGGTTGAAGGGAGCTTCACCGATGTAATGTTTGACATACCAAATGCGTTCTCGCACATCATTGTTGTGCCTTCGCGGATTTCAATATCTCCGGTTGCTTCCCATTCATGAATCTGTTTGTTTTCGGTCGGTGCTGACGGGTCGGGGTTCTCTATCATAGCATATCCTATTTTCAAGCCTGCAATGAGATATTGCCCGTGATACAGAATCTCGTTTTCACGGTTAGCAGCATCAGCCTCATATGCCGAACCAAACAAAATATTCTCGCCCAAAAATTCAAGATTTTTCGGCAAAGTGATATTTTTTAATGCTTTTCCGCTTATTGCCTCTTTGCCTATGTACTTTACGCTATCAGGAATAACAAGCGTTTCAAGCTCATCGCCGCAGTCTATTGCCGCGTCTTTTATAACCTCAAGACCATCATTTAAATTAAGATACTTTAAATATCTTCCGTAAATTGCGCTGTTTCCGATTTCCTTTATTGTAGAAGGCAAAGTAATTCCGACAATTTTCGCCGCGCTGTCCCGAAGTGCGCCGTCGCCTATAGCTGTAACCGTGTGTCCGTTGATTTCTGAAGGTATATTGAATTCGTATTCGCCGCCCATAAATTTTCCGGCATAGTCCGTAATCATAGCTGTTCCGTCTTCTCTAACCGCATAAATCAGCGATGTGCCATCGTTCGGATCATCTTTTTCTCTCATTTGTTCCAAATCGTCACTTACAATTGTTTTGCTTTGTTCATATCCGTTCGCACCGTATTCGGTGTCATAAACATTCCATGCTCCCGCAGTCGGAATAAAAACAGTTGTGAGCATTGCCGCGCCAAGCATTGCGCAGATTATTTTTTTTGCTTTCATATCCCTCCGCCTTTCCGGATGTTTTATTTAACATTTTCATTATAACACACTCTTTTTGCCAAGTAAATATTTTTCCGTAATTTACATTGCAAAAATGTAAAAATTTTTTTGTGAACAGCGGTAAAAAATTGACAAAAGCCCCTGCATAATGTATAATATAAAATAATAAAAATGCCGCACATATGCGGCGGAACGGAGATTTTAAAATATGTATTCTTTTAATTTAGGTGTCAGAGCGCACGACTTTCACGGCGAAACACTTGATGAGCTTTTCTCAAACATTTCCGAAAAGGGAATCAGAACAATTCAGTTTGCCCCGAGAAAATCCATGCCGTATCTTCCGTGGGATATGGGAATTGTAACTCCCGAGCTTGGAAGTTACATAAAAAGCATGCTTGACAAATACGGTCTCAGAGTTTCGGTTCTCGGCTGTTATATAAACCCTTCAAACCCGAATGAGGCTGCACGCAGACGTGACATTGAATGTTTCAAGGAAAGCCTCATGCTCGCAAAATACATTGGTGCAGGCATGGTTGCAACAGAAACAGGTGCATGGAAAACACCTGCCCTCACCAACAGCGAGGGCGCATATCAGACACTCCTTGCAACCGTCCGCGAGCTGCTCAAAACCGCTGAAGGTCTCGGTGTTAACATCGGAATTGAGCCTGTGACGGTGTATGTCATCAACTCATGCGCCAAGATGAAACGGCTGCTCTCCGATGCGGACTCGGAAAACCTCACCATTGTTTTTGACCCCATAAATGCAATCGGAGATGACCTTGACAGCCAGTATAAAATT
>CAKSIW010000083.1 GCA_934463175.1 uncultured Clostridia bacterium
ACATTGAGCTGTATGAACTGCAAAGCATTGTCGGAGACACGGCGGTATACGGGGCTGCGGGCAACGGCGGCGGCACAATTCTCTCGGAAATCCATGACATATACTGGACAACGGGTCAGGTGACGGATAACGGAATCACATCATTCACGGGAAGAAGCAATGCGGGCGACGGATATGCCGTCATAGGCGGAGAACAGTATCGGGACAGCAGCCGTGCCGCGGCGGATTATATCGGCTATGATGTCCTTGCATATTATAAGTCGGAAAGGACGGGCGGAAATCGGGAGATTTTATTTGTATATCCGAAAAACGGAAATAAGATTTTTGAGTTTGGCGGAGACGGAACGTTGGTTACGCAGAACGAAATATCTTTTTATACGGAGGATTATTCTGAAAAATGCCGCAGAAGCTTTGATCTGTCAAAGGATACCGTAATAAAAAACGGCGTTGCGTTAAACGGAAATATATATGCCGAGCTGCAAAGCATCGGAAAAAATTCAAGTTTTAGGCTGGTTGAAAACAAATTCGGCAAGGTTCTCATCTGCTGTGAATTTGAAAACGCTCTTGTCAGACTGACGGATTCCGCAAGAGGCTTGATATATACCGACCATGACGGCAGATTTAAAGAAATTGATATTAAAAATGCGGCGGAAACCGTACATATTGTGTCGCCCGGGTCAAACAGAGAAGAGGATATTTATTCAATCGGAAAGGACGCGCTGATTTCGGTTGAGCTGTCATCGGACGGCAGTTATATGAAAATCTATATCTGCAATAAGCTGGTGAGCGGAACGGTGTCAAAAATATCAAAAAAAGGCGGAACAGCCGTGACTGTTGACGGCGGCGAATATGTTCTTGCGGACGGATTTGAAACCAAGTATAACAGCTTTGGACTTGGCAGCAGCGGTATATTCAAGCTTGACAAGCTGGGACATATCGGCGCATGGACACAGCGCACTCAAAGCAATCTGACAATCGGGTATCTTTACCGTGCGGCATATAAAAACGAGGCATTCAAAGATGTGCTGACAGTGAAAATATACAATGAGAAAAAGGAACATGCGGTTTTGGAGTGCGAAAAAACCGTGAAGCTGAACGGGTCTGCCGTGACCTCAGATGTTCTGTATTCCCGACTGCTCAAAAGCTCCGGCGAGCTTCAAAGACAGCTTGTTCAATATCGCGTGAACACGGACGGCAAGCTGTGTGAGCTATACACTGCCGCGTTTGCGAAGGAAGACCGTGCTGCGGAAAACGGAATATGGCAGGTTGCTCCGAAGGCACTGAGATACTATAAAAAGGACGGGAGAACCTTTGATGATTTATATCCCCTGGGTGCGTCCACAATTGTGTTTTGTGTGCCGGGTGAGAACATAACCCCCGATGAGGATTTGTTCAGGCTCACAAGCTATTCGTATTTTGCCGAAAATGAGCACTCTGTCACGCTGTATAAGCTGACTGATGAGAATCCGTATGTTGATATTGTTGTTTATTCCTATGCAAACAGAACGGAAATTGAGGAGGTTCAAAGCTCCGAAATGGACTATAAGACGGACATAATTCTGATTAATGAAATTGTTCGGGAAATCAATTCAAGGGGAGAGACGGCATATAAGCTGACAGGACTCAGAAACGGCGGAGCGGTTGAGCTGTTTTTTGCGGAAAATGATCCGAACGGGATTATAGCAACACTTGACAGCGGTGACATAATCAGAACAAAGGCAAATTATGACAACGAGATTTATCTTGTTGAAAAGGTGTTTGATTACAGCGAACAGCTTCCCGAATGGAACAGGGGAAAGAATCCCGAGGAATACACCTTTTCAAACACATGGTTCTATGATGAAACAAGATATGCATACGGATACCTTGACCGAAAATATGTTTACTATATTGCCCCCGGCAAGACTCCGAGGAGTGTGTTTACGGTGAAGGACTTTTACAACCCCGACTATTTTGAAATATTTACATTGAATACGGCTGCGGCAAAATTGATTGTGTATGACGGAGAGCGCAGAGGATATAAAGCGTATAAGGGTTCGGTGAACGAGATTGCGGACAGACAAAGCACGGAGAACGGATTTGCGAAGGTTTTCCTGCAATATAAGGAAGCGGATATTGCGGCAATGATTTTTTACAAGTAAAGGTTGGCTAATACGAAAGGCGGAGGGCATATGAAATACAGTATCGCATACAAAACGGAAAAGGGACTGAGCGGCAGCTTTGACAATGTGGATTTGTCGCAGACATTTCATGCGGAGAAAAACGGCGCAAGACTTGACTGTGCGGAAGAAAACGGCTCATTCAGAGTGAGCATATCGTTTGACGGAGACAGAGCGGCGGAGCTGACGCACAGCATGACTGTCGGACTCAGAAATTTTAATAATGTGATAATTCCCGATTGCGGACGATTCTACACCAACAACATTCAGACGGTTGATTTTTGGAGCAGAGATTTTAAGTCGGAGGTTTCACACATAAGAACACCGCTTTATGTATTTTGCGGACAGGACAACTATGCAGAGCTTGCATTCGGCGTTGTCGGGAAGGATTATGAAAGAGACTTCATTTGCGTTCAGCCGAGGGTTGAGCGCGCACTGATGGCATATTATAAAAAAATGACATTGGATATACGTGAGCATATTCCCAAAGAGTACAGGTCGGACAGCTTCACGGAGATATTGTATCTGAAAGAATTCGGTGACGGCAGCGAAATTGCATGGACTGAGGTTTTGGACGAGTTTTGCAGTATAAGAAAAAGCGAGGAGGGAATTGTGTATCCTTATAACAGGGACGGAATGATGCCGCTCTGGTGCAGCTGGACTGATTGGCACTCGGACAATGTAACGGACGAGGTCATTTTGGATAATGTGAAAAACGGCGTTAAGCTGGGAATAAAAAACTATATTATAGACGACGGCTGGTTTGGTCCCGGGCTTGACAGTCCGCTTGACGTTGAGCTTAACATCGGCGACTGGACTGAGGATAAGGCGAAGATAAAGGATTTAAAAAAGCTTACGGGTGAAATCCGCAGTCTCGGCGGAAAATCGGTTATATGGTGCGCTCCTCATGCGGTTGGCGACGGGTCAAGGTGTTTTGAAAAAAGAAAACCGTATCTGATGAAGGACAAAAGCGGCAGGCTGATTAAGACGTCAAATAAATTTAACGTTCTTTGCCTGAGAAGTCCCGAAGCGAGAGAAATTATGGCTGATATTTGTGCAGGACTCATAACGGAATATGAGACAGACGGGGCAAAATATGACTTGTATAACTGCATACCGCCGTGTGAATGTTGCAGCAGTGAGCATACGCATGACACAGATTCGATGATTGCGGCACTTGAAAAGACAATGAAGGCGATTTGGGAAAGAGTTCACAGCATAAAGCCCGACTACATTGTTGAGCTTAAACAAAACTATGGCGGAGCAAGGCTTGCGTCATACGGTACGATGATGAGAGCGGGGGACACGCCATATTCGCCTGACGGGAATTTTATGAGAACCGCATATGTTCAGGGCTACACTCCATATGCGATAAACGACTATCAGACGATAACCGATTTTGACAGTCCTTTGGATAATTTCAGGATAATCGCAAAGATGATTGCTGTGGGAATCCCGACATATTCGATGGATATAGGAAAGCTGTCCGCGGAAAACAAAGCGGTTCTGGGCTTTCTCAATAACTGGTATGAAGAAAATCTGGTCAATTCGGAAACCTATCGGCGCAAGGCTGTGAGCGGTCTTTTGGATTGCTGGGTTATGAAGAAGAAAGCTGAAAACGAAAACATATATTTTCTTGTTAATCTCACGCAGAATTTTAAGGTGAAGGGAGAAAAATTTCAGGTTCTCAACGGCTGTGTAAACCGCGAAGTTATCATCAGCGGAGACGGAAAATATGAGATTGAATGCAGAGATATTTTCGGTAACAGGGTCTTTTCGGGAATATGCGATTTGAATAAGGGCATTGCCTTGACAAGTGAGACGGGATTGCTTACAGGAAAAAGGATTGACTGAATTTAAAACTTTGGCGGGAGGCTGTTATTGTGAAAGAGAACGGCGGTTTTATGCTTGGCTGTAATTACTGGGCTTCAAATGCAGGAACGGAAATGTGGGTGAATTGGAATGAGGCGGTCATTGAAAATGATTTGAAGATACTGTCAGGACACGGAATCAAATATCTTAGAGTGTTTCCCAATTGGCGTGACTTTCAGCCTGTTAAGGCAATGTACGGATTGCGGGGCAGGAAGCGTGAATACAGAATGCAGAATGAAGAATTTGCCGATAATCCGTACTTTTTGGATAACACTATGCTGGGCAGGTTCAAAACATTTTGCACCTTGTGCGGCAAATATAACATGAAGCTGATTGTCGGTCTTCTGACGGGGTGGATGAGCGGCAGACTGTTTGTTCCGCAGGCACTGGAAGGAAAGAATCTGTATTCCGACCCTGAAGCACTCTTGTTTGAACAGCGGTTTATCAAGGGCTTTGTTAAGAAGTTTTGTGGCGAGGACGTGATATATGCATGGGATTTGGGCAACGAATGCAATTGCCTGTCAACAGCGGAGAGCCGTGCCGCTGCCGCCAACTGGACCTCGGTGATTTCAAACACAATACGCGCATATGACAGCTCCAGACCTGTTGTTTCGGGAATGCACGGTATTGGTGTTGAAAATGACTGGACTATTTTCGACCAGGCTGAACACACAGATATTCTGACAACTCACCCGTATCCGCTGTTTGTCAAACATTGTCTGAAGGACGGATACGCAGAGATTCGCACACTTATGCATGCGACATGCGAGACGATGTATTATAAATGGATTGGGAAAAGAGAGTGCTTGGTTGAAGAAATCGGCACGCTCGGACCTATGCTTTGCAACGATGAGACTGCGGCAGACTTTCTGAAGGTGAATTTGTTTTCAAATTGGGCGAACGGCGCGATGGGGGTTTTGTGGTGGTGCGGCTTTGAGCAAACAGGTCTCGGAAATGCTCCGTACAGCTGGTTTATGATGGAACGTGAGCTGGGTTTGTTCACAAAAGATTTTAATGCAAAGAAGACTGCGGCTGTATACAAAATGTTTTCGGAATTTGCCGAAGGAATTGAAATAGGCGGTGCGCAGACGGACGGAATATGTATCACAACCTGCGGGCAGGATCAATGGGGTGCTGCGTATGCGTCATATATACTTTCAAAAGAAGCAGGCGTTAATATAGGATTTGCACACTGCTCTCAGAATCTGCCCGAAAGCCGGGTGTATTTAATGCCGTCTGTATGCGGAACGGAGGTTATTCCTCTTGAAAAATATGATGAGCTGAAAAGACGGGTTAAGGACGGCGCGGTTTTATACATTTCAAATAACGACGGTGTTTTTTCGGAGTTTTCGGCACTTTGCGGAGTTTCTGTCAGAGACGGAGGTTGGTTCTCCGACAAGACGGAGCGCATGAATTACGGAAATGAAGTGATCGAGTTTAAGCGGACCCGACGGTTTATGCTGGAGGAAAGCGGTGCGGAAATCCTTTCGCGAAACGAAAACGGCGAAATTGTATTTGTGAAATTCGCCTATGGAAAAGGAACTGTTTATTATCTGAATTTTCCATTGGAAACAATGCTGCTTGATGAGTCGGAGGCGTTTGACAAAAATCATTATAAAATATATAAGGAAATATTTAAAACCGAGCTTTCTCAAAAGGTGCTGACAGCGGATAATCAATATATAGGGATAACATATCATGAACAAAAAGACAGCGTTTTGGCTGTTTTGATAAACTATTCGGCAGAAGAGCAGCCGCTGCGTCTCAAAATCAGAAGCGGCTGGAAAACGGATAAAGTCATTTACGGGAACGCAGATTTTCTTCCGCCGTGTGAAGCTGCGGTTATAAGAATTAAAAAGGACACTGACAGCAGCATGAGATGACGGAGACGGAACGGCAGGCTGTATTTCAGCTGATTTAGGATTTCAGAAATGCAGCACGTTAATTATAATCAGTGCCGCAAAAGACAAGGCAATGCCTGCGATACACTTAATGTTCAACCTCTCGTGAAAGAGAACGGCAGACATAACCGTTGAAAGAATCAGTGAGCCGCTTTGTGCAAGAGGATAGAGCTGTGCCGATGACAAATGCTGTGCGGCAAGCGTCTTGAAGTATGAGTATATGAACAGACACAAAGACATTATCAGAATATAAGTAAATATAGGTCTGATGTTCGGAAGCTTTTTACTATCTGTCCGCCCCGCAAAAAAGAAATAGAAAGCAATCAGTATTACGGTCGAAAACAGGTATGTATAAAGATTAAATACGGCAATTGAAGTGCCGTCGGCAAGTTTCACAAACAGCTTCTGCGAAAAGTCGGAAAGTCCGTTTGACAGTCCGCAAAGAAGCAGCAAAACGAATGACATAACGGTCATTTTGCTTTTGATTGAATTGTTGTATGAACACATAATGCATACGGCGATGAGAAGAAGGATTATTCCTATTATGTGATTAATGCCGATTGTCTCATTGAAAAATACTGCACAGCCGACAAGCGGTATGAGAATGCCGATCATACAGAAGACGTCAAGCATCATGTAAGCACCGCGCTTGACCGAGACAAGCCATAAAACAACAAATGCGGAGTTTGCCGCACCCGATAACAAAGTTATAAACAGAATGTTGATGTTTATACGCAGATATGACATTCCGTTTGTGAACAATACCATAAAAAAACCGATTAAGGTGCACAAAGCCATTCTAATCGCATTTGCAAGCATTGCGTCCTTGTATTCGTTAACATAACTGCTGGTTTTTTTGCCGCAATATCCTTTGGTGGCTCCTGCGGCAAGAGCCGTAAGCAAAAATAAATAACCCATCTGAATTAAAACTGCTCCTTATTATATGTTTTAGGTTTTAGCGCAAGCAAACATCACGGTCTGAAATTACGGAAAAATATTAAATCCTTTTGACCACTTATGCACGCCGAGACAGTCATATGCAGTTTCGCGCAGCTTTGGGTAAATCTCCATTTGAAGCGTGCCGCAGTTTTTTACATGCTGGGCATATATAATCGTAACCTTGTTGTCAATGTCGATTGACACAAGACTTCCGTTATATCCTATGCACACAAAGCAGTTTTTTTCGGTTGTCTCATTGTATATAATGTTGTTTATAAGGTTAAGCGTGCCGTTCTCTGACAGCAGCCGGAATCCGTGTTTTGATATGCCCTTGTTGCACAGGGCTTCGGCGAATCTGGCATAGTCGCCTACGCTTGTGATAATACAGCCCTCGTTTTTTGAGAGAAGCTCTTCAAGGCTTTTGTCCGATTTAAGTCTTTCACCGTCATTAGTTAAAAAGTATTGGTCACTGATACGTTTTCTGTTTGATTCGCATATGGAAAATGATGTGTTTTTCATGTGCAAAGGTTCAAAAATATTTTTTTTCAGATAATCATCAAGCGGAAGCCCCGTCAGCTTTTCGACGATTCTGCTCATGTTTTTGTGATTGAATTTGTGCTGTTCGGAGTCAAGCGTTTCCGAGTATATTTTAAGCATATCAGAAACCGATGAAGAACCGTTAAAGTCGGGAAGGTATGAATCAACACGATCGGAAAGTGAGAGCAGACCTTCTTCGGAAAGGCGCACAACGGCAGTGCAGCAGATGAGCTTTGCGGCGGAGTGCATAAAATACAAATCCTTAAACGTTGTCTTTTTTGCGTCGGAAAACCCGTATTTCCGTCTGAAAACATTGTTATGGTCTTTATATATGCAGCAGTCGCAGCCGGGAAGCTCATATGCTTTGTGAAATGAGTCAAGATATTTTGCAAGCGGTATAAAGTTCATAAAATCTCCATTCCGCCGCTGCGCATCGGCATTAAAAGTTATATTGGAAATATCTCCCTCAGCGCAGCTTGGTAGTAAAGGGAGATTTTTTCACATCGCCGTTCCGACCAAGGCGGGCTTTCGGCGGCGCGGCAGTCCCATCGGATACTGACGTAAAATGTGCTGTCAGGACTTCCCGAATTAATACTTCTTGTTCTGAAGCGCTGTTTCTGTCATTTCGATGGCGTCCTCTGATATTTCTTTACGGTGACATACAATGTAATGGTATAAGGAGCTTATTATCAAAAGCTGTGATATTCTTGAATTAAGCCCTAAAATGGTGTATTGCGTTTCGTTTGAAGCAGTGAACAAGGCAATGTCGGACACTTTTGTTATGGGCGACTTGCCCTTGTTTGTTATACAGATTGTATGCGCTCCGCGCTGTCCCGCAATTTTAAGGGCGTCAACAATGTCTTTTGAAGAACCCGAATGCGATATTCCGATGGCGATGTCCTTATCTGTCAGATGTGACGCAGTGATTGCCTGCATATGGTTGTCAGAGAACGCTGCGGCGCGAAGCCCTGCACGAAGCAGCTTATGTTCAAAATCGAGGGCAACCGATGCGGAGTTTCCCAGACCGTATATGAGTATCTGCTGTGCGCAAAGAAGCTCTTTTGCGGCTTGCTCCAGTGCGTTTTTGTCAATTGCCTTTTTTGTCAGTTCAAGCGAACAGTATATATCGTTCGACACCTTGTCGAGAATGTCAAAGCAGCTGTCGTTTGCCGTGATACCGTCTGTCAGCTCGGCAGAACCTTCCTCACGGGCAAGAGAAATTTTAAGCTCCTGATACCCTCCGAAATTCAGCCGTTTTGCGAAACGAACAATTGTTGCTTCCCCGCAGCCGCATTTTTCAGCCAGCTCGGTTATTGAAAGCGGAATGAGTCCGGCAGGGCTTTCGGTTATCCAGTCAGCTATTTTTTTTTCTGCTTTACCCATTTCGGGGTAGAGCATTTTAATTTTTAAAATTGTTTTTTTCATATGTGCCTCTTAAATGGAAAATATTTTTGGATATATTATACTATTTTATTTCAGATTTGTCAAATAATAAAATTATTTTTATAAATTTATATAAAACACTTGAAAATATTTTCACTATATGCTATAATGAATATAAAATAAACAAGCAAAATGTGAAAATAATTTTCAGGAGGTTTTTTGATGTTAGACTATAAGATTAAAATCGGATTAGTCCCCGACGTCAGGAATTTGGGCGATTTTGCTGTCAGGAAAGGAATTTTTGAGCCTGCTAAGGGGGCAGAAAGAAAAAATGCTGTTTTGAAGTATATAAAAGAAAACTTTGAAGATGAAAACACTCGGTTTGCGGATTTGGAGTGGCTCAATGATTTGGGAGTTTTATATGACAATGCAGAATGCGGAAGGGTCTGTTCCTATTTAAAAAAGGAAAAGGTTGACGCAATATTCATCATAAACTGCAACTTCGGCAATGAGGAAGTGTGCGGAAGGCTTGCAAAGGAGATGAATCTGCCGGTTCTGCTGTGGGGACCTCAGGATACAGAGTTTGAAAAGGACGGCATGAGATATACCGATACACAGTGCGGACTTTTTGCGATAAGCAAGCAGCTCAGACGTTATCACGTTCCGTTTTCATACATAGAAAACAGCTGTGTTGACAGCGATACATTCAAAGAGGGCTTTGAAAGATTTCTTGCTGTCGTTACAATGCTCAAGAACTTTAAAAGCCTCAGTATAACACAGGTGGGCACAAGACTCACACCTTTCAAAAGTGTTATGTATAATGAGCTTGAACTCACTGAGAGGTTTGGGTTTAATATTAACAACTGCAATCTTGCACAGTTTAAAGAGAAGTACGATATTGTTCTGCTGAAAAAATCAAAAGAGCTTGAAAAAATGAGCAGTGAAATAAAGCTCCGATATGACATCGGTTCGATGACAGATGAAGAGCTTGTGAAGCTTTCGGCATTTGTTTATGCATATATTGAGGTGTTTGAGGAAACAGATGCCGACATTATGGCGTCGGAGTGCTGGACGGCTATGCCCGTTGCATTCGGAGCAAATCCTTGTCTTGCAATGAGCATACTTTACGACATGGGCATCATTGTTGCGTGCGAGTCCGATATACAGGGGGCAATAACCTGCGCTCTTTTGCAATGTGCTTCAAGAGGAAAAGAAGTGCCGCTTTTCGGTGAATTCACAACACGGCATCCGGAAAACAAAAATGCCGAGCTTTTGTGGCACTGCGGACCTTTCCCATATTCCGCCAAGGCTGAGGGCGAAGGAGCAAGACTGTTCAATGCCAAGCCGTCATTCAGGGCAAAAGACGGAAAATATACAATTGCACGTTTCCAGGGAGATGACGGCAGATATACATTGCTTGGCGGAGAATTTAAAACCGCAGAAGGACCGTATACATTCGGGACATATTTGTGGGCAGAGTTTAAGGACTTATCTGCTATAGAAAAAAAGCTTATATGCGGTCCGTATATTCATCATATGACAGAGATGTACGGAAGCTATTCCGAAACGCTTGAAGAATTTTGTAAATTTGTGACGGGTATTGAATATGACCCGATAGAAAATTAAGGAGGAGATAATATGCAGTTAAACAGTTTTATGATGGACATGATATTGTCCGAGCTTGAGGACGCTGTCGGCAGAGAAAACTGCTCAACGCGCGAAATTGATAAGCTGACTCACGGCGTTGACTATTTTTGGCTTTCAAGAATGTGGGCTGACAGAGGAGAAAGAATGCCCGAGGCTGACATAATTGTTTCGCCCAAGGACGCAAAAGAAACCTCTGCTGTTTTAAAAATTGCGAATTACTATAAGATTCCCGTAACAACATGGGGCGGCGGAGGAGGCACTCAGGGAGGCGCTCTGCCTGTTGCCGGAGGAATCCTTTTGGATACAAAAC
>CAKSIW010000084.1 GCA_934463175.1 uncultured Clostridia bacterium
TTATGATTTTCTCTGTTGTTATTCCGTTTCATCTTCAGTTTTATTTTCGTTTTCGTTTGTTTCGTCATCTTCTCCTGCTGATATGTAAATTTCTTCACAATCCTGCTGTGCACGGATTAACATTTCTTTTGCTTTTTCAACCTTTTCGTTTCCCTCAACATTCTCAATTTCCCAAATTGCGTCCGTTGCCGCATTGAACATTCTGTGATACATTGTTTCATAATATCCCGCGACAAGTTTTATCACTTTTCCCATTTTACATTTCTCCTTTTTGTAAATTTGTTTATCTTGCCGCGCAATAAAAAAGTGCGCAGCACAAGGCTACGCACCGAAAAACACAATAGCCTTGACTCATGCTGCGACACACTTTAATATCCGTACTTTCAGAATCAATATCAACTCTACCGGGATACGAAATCAAAGCCTGTGTTTTTACCAAACACAAACCACAGTAGAGTCTTAACTTTATTATACAAAAATATTCTGAAAAAAGCACAAAAGCACCTTTGACAAAATATTAAAGTATGTCGCAAAACCATTCTAACACATAATGAGAAAAAAATCAAGAGATAAATTGGAAAAACTTGAGAAAACGCGCCCTGTTGTTGGTTATGATGTCGAATTTTGCGCGAAACACGGATTTTTGACGTGAAACGCAAGGACATGATTTCATTTATACCCAAAATAAAAAAGTGCGCAGCACAAGGCTACGCACCGAAAAACACATAGCTCTGATTAAATGCTGCGACACATTTTATACATCTATATTTGCAAAAGCACATTAACAACGTATAACAAACCAAAGCCTGTGTTTTTACCAAACACAAGACATTGTTAATGTGCAAATTTATTGAGAAAAAAATTCAATAAATTATATATAAAATATGTCGCAAAACCATTCTAACACATAATGAGAAAAAAATCAAGAGATAAATTGGAAAAATTTGAGAAAACGTGCCTTGTTGTTGGTCATGATGTCGGATTTTGCGAGGAACACGGATTTTTGACGTGAACCGCACGCACATGACTTCGTTTACACCTACAATAAAAAAGTGCGCAGCATTGAGCTACGCACCGAAAAACACATAGCTCTGATTAAATGCTGCGACACATTTTATACATCTATATTTGCAAAAGCACATTAACAACGTATAACAAACCAAAGCCTGTGTTTTTACCAAACACAAGACATTGTTAATGTGCAAATTTATTGAGAAAAAAATTCAATAAATTATATATAAAATATGTCGCAAAACAATTCTAACATAAATTGAGAAAAAAATCAAGAAATAAATTGGAAAAATTTGAGAAAACGCGCCTTGTTATTGGTTATGATGTCGGATTTTGCGAAGAACACGGATTTTTGACGTGAAACGCACGCACAAATCAATCAATTTCGTTGAAATGTGCGTGCGTTTCAGCACAGCAAAGCCGCTGACTGCGGCTTTAATCTGTGAGTGCGTCAAAAATTCCTTGTTCGAGCAAAGCAATTCCGACACATGACTAATGACGGCGCGCAGGGGGCTTGGGGGCGACGCCCCCATAAAAAAGAGGTTTGGAAACAGCGTTTCCATAAAAAAAGAGTGGGGGAACTCCCCACAAAAAAGGTTTCGTGAACAGCATTTCCATAAAAAAGGTGTGGGAATCTCCCACAAAGAAGGTTTTGTGAACAGCATTTCCCGTAAAAGAGGTTTTGTAAACAATATTTTTCATAAAAAAGAGGGGTCGCAGGGGAAACTCCCCCGCAGCCCCATATTTTTTACCAAATCAAAAATTCACTTCCTCGCAGCTTGCACAATGCTTCAACAAAGAAGAAATCTCCGTATACAATCGGAATGTGAACCCCCTTCATGCTTTGAAGAGGATAACGCTCCGTCCCCATGAGAACCAATGCGTCCTCATCTTCGGAATAGTTGCAGAATGCCTCGTCCGTTGCACGCAAAAAATTAATTGCCGCTTCGGTATACATTTTTGCCTCAGACTCGGAAACATATTTCGCAATTTCCAAAAGTCCGCATGCCGTGCATACGCCTGCCGTGCTGTCGTAATATACAGGCTCGGGGGGCGCACAGAAGTCAACAAGGGTTTTGTAGCCCGTCGCCGCGCTGTTCGCAATGAAATAGTTTGCGGTTTTCTTAGCCGCGTCAAGATATTCCTTCTTGCCAGTATGTATATAGGAAAGAATTGTTCCGTAAACCGCCCATGCAAGACCGCGCGACCAGCAAGATGTCTCCGAATATCCCTGACCGCCGTATACCTTCACAACACCGCATTCATCAATTTTGTGCTCAACAATGTGGTTCACGCTTCCGTCGGGTCTGATGTGGTCGCGGATTGCCATGTCGGCGTGCTTCATCGCAATTTTGCGGAAACGCGAATCGCCGATTTCGTCCGACGCCCAATATAGCAGAGGTATGTTCATCATACAGTCAATGATTGACCAGCCTGCCGCGGTTTCGCTATTCCATGCGCGGATAAATTCGCCGTCAATGTTATATCTTGCGGCAAGAGTTGATGCAGCAAAAAGGTTGCGCACCTTTGAATCCTTGTTTCCGGTCAGACGGTAATTCGCACCGCTGAGAATATGCCACATGAAGCCCACATCATGATGGAGCGATTCAAACTTTTTGAGTGCTTCGTCCATCAGCACCTCCGAACGCTCGGCGGTTTTTCTGTATTCCTCATTGCCCGTCGCATTGTAAAGCAGCCACATCATGCCGCCCCAGAATCCGTTTGTCCACCATGTTATGTCCTTTTCAGCCCAGTTGTCATGAACTCCGCCCTCGGTCGTATACGGAATCTTATCGCGGCTTTTAACCGCCACGCGGCGCATTTTCGCCTCCGTCTTTTCCCACACCTCATCAATCCATGCCTTGTTCTTTTCGATTATATCCTTCAAGATTTCTCCTCCTTTGGATTTGGTCTTAATTTTGACTTGTTTATTATGCCGTGAGCGCAAGCCGCCGGTCGTCCGGCTTCACGCTGATGTGTTTATTATATCATTCCGCGCCGCACCGTGTCAACACGGAAAGAAATTTAAATGAAATATGCAACAAAAAACTATATTTCAGACATAAACAGACGTCAAACCCCTTGACCTGAAACACAAAATGGTGTATTATATATCTATGTTGGAAAACTACGGCGCTTTGCGCCCATTGAACCTGACAGGAGGTATACCATGAGTACAGAGATTAAAAACGAAAGAGGCACGGTGCGTATTTCAAATTCTGTCATTGCAAAGCTTGCGGGATATATCGCAACGCAGTGCTACGGCGTTGTCGGTATGTGCACAAGGTCGGGCAAGGACGGCATTTCGGGTCTCCTCAAAAAGGAGAATATGGACAAGGGAATCAAGGTCAAAACCGAAAACAACGTGATTGAGATTGCTCTCTATATCGTTGTGGAATACGGTCTGAATATCGGAACAATCGGCGAAACGATACGCAGCAGCGTTAAATATAACATTGAAAAAATGACCGGCATGGAAGTTGCGGAGGTCAGAGTTAACGTTGAGAGTATCCGCGTTGAATAGAAGCTGAGGTGAATTTGCATGAATAACATAGATACAGCCGCACTCAGACTGATGATTGAATCCGCTGCGGCAAATTTGAGCAACAAGAGAAAACAGGTCGACGACCTCAACGTGTTTCCCGTTCCCGACGGCGACACAGGCACGAATATGAGCCTGACCTTCGGCGGTGCGGCGGCGGCGGTTTCGGAGCTTGAAACGGAGGACGCGTCGGCTCTGATGTCAAAGCTTGCGTCAGCGGCTCTAAGAAATGCCCGCGGAAACTCGGGCGTCATACTGTCACAGATTATCCGCGGCTTTGCACGCGGCGTTGAAGGCAAGGCGGCACTTTGCATTGAGGACGTCAGAGCGGCTCTCGACGGCAGCAGAAAAACCGCATACCGCGCGGTTATGAAGCCCACCGAGGGAACAATTCTGACGGTTATCCGCGAAATATCCGAATTTGCGGACGGCGCGGCAGAAAAATATGATGACATCGGAGCGTTTATGCACGCTGTTCTTGAAGCAGGGCAGAAGAGCCTCCGCGGCACAACCGACCTTCTCCCGGCACTTCGTCAGGCAGGAGTTGTTGATGCCGGCGGCATGGGTCTCATCACTCTGATTGAGGGTGCGCTCTATGCATTTGACAACGGAAAAACAATTGAAGCCCAAGAACCGCAGACGGTGCGCACCACGGTTAAGACGGCAGCGGCGGCTGATATTCGTTTTCTCTATTGCACCGAATTTATAATCAACAAAACGCGCGACAGAAAGGTGACGCAGTTCCGTTCCGCAATTCAGGAAAAGGGCGACTGTATGCTTGTTATCGACGATGAGGAAATCGTGAAGGTGCATATACACACCAATCACCCCGGATATGTGATTGAGCAGGCTCTGAAGCTGGGCGAGCTTACGAATCTGAAAATTGATAACATGAAATATCAGCACAACGAAAAAATTGCGGACACTGAAAGCGCGGCAGCACAGGAGAACACAGAGAGCGAGCCGCAGCCGAAAAAGAAATACGGCTTTGCGGCGGTCTCATCGGGCAGCGGACTTGCGGAGATTTTCCGTTCGCTGAATGTCGATGAAATAATCGAAGGCGGACAGACCATGAACCCAAGCACCCAGGAGCTTCTCGATTCGGTTGAGAAAATTCCTGCCGAAACGGTGTTCATTCTGCCGAACAACAAAAACATCATTCTTGCCGCAGAGCAGGTTGACGCACTGAGCAAAAAACAGGTCATCGTTGTTCCGACCGTGAACATTCCCCAGGGAATTTCAGCTATGATGGCGTTTGACGAGGCTCAGAGTCCGTCCGACAACGCGGCGGAAATGTCCGAAATGGCTGAGAGCGTTTCCTGCGGACAGGTCACGTTTGCGGCACGCGACACCGAACTGGACGGCTTTGACATTCACGAGGGCGACTGTCTCGGAATCTGCGGAAAGGATATAACAGATGTGACCGAAACTCCCGAGGAAGCGGCTGAAAAGCTTGCAGAACGCATGGTGAATGAAGATTCCGCGGTTGTTTCGGTGTATTACGGCGAGGACACGAAAAAAGAGACTGCCGAGGCGGTCTGCGCCGCAATCGGGGAACGCTTTCCCGAGCTTGATGTTTCGGCATATTACGGCGGTCAGCCTGTCTACAGCTATATAATTTCCGTCGAATAGCCGGCAACAGACAAGCCGAATCATCACAAAAGGAAAACCGTCCAAGCTCCGCTCGGGAGCTGCGGACGCACCTTAAAAGAAAAACAGTCCAAGCTCCTGCTTGGGAGCTGCGGACACACCCTCAGAAACGGCTTCGGCAGAGGAATTGTGGAGATTATTATGAAGCTCACTGATGACATAAGATATATCAAGGGTGTCGGCACCGCGCGTGCCGCGCTCTTTGCGAGAATGGGAATCCGATGTGCGGAGGATCTGCTTTTTCATCTTCCGCGGACATGGGAGGACCGTTCACAAATTAAAAAAATTGACGAATTGACGGACGGTGAAAACGTTTGCGTCTGCGGCAGCCTTGCACAGCCGGTGCGCTCCTTCCGTGCGCGAAACCGTGTGACGGTCACACAGACCGCAGTCAGCGACGGAAGCGGCATTATGCGCGTCACATGGTTCAATTCGCCGTATATTTCCGCGTATCTCAAAGAGGGCGCGGAATTTACTTTTTTCGGAAAAGCAGCCTGCCGCGGCAGACAGTTTGAAATGGTGAACCCGGTGACCGAGAACGCAGACGGCACAGGACACAAAACAGGTCGGATCATTCCCATATATCCGTCCACCGCAGGGCTGTCACAAACTCAAATCAGAAGCGCAGTCGAGGCGGCTCTCACCTCTGTGACCGATGAGTTTGAGGAGGTTCTGCCCGAGGCGGTGCGGCGAACATATCAGCTTCTGCCCGTGCGTGAGGCTCTTCGGAAAATACACCTCCCCGAAACCGCGGAGGATTTTGAGGAGGGCAGGCGAACTCTTGCGTTCACCGAGCTTTTTGTCATGCAGACGGGCGTCTTGTCTCTCGGCAGCGAGAGAAAACGTTTTTCCGCCATGCCGATTCGGAACGTGCATTGCATTGCGGAGCTTGCCTCATCACTCCCGTTCGAGCTGACCAAGGCACAAAAACGTGTGATAAATGAAATATGCACAGATCTCAAAAAAACAACTCCGATGAACCGACTGGTTCAGGGAGACGTCGGTTCGGGAAAAACAATGGTTGCAGCGTGCGCCATGTTTGCCGCGGCACAGTCGGGATTTCAGGCAGCACTCATGGCACCGACAGAGCTGCTTGCGGTGCAGCACTATAAAAACCTGACAAAGCTTTTTGAACCGTTCGGAATCGAGACCGCATTTCTTAGCGGCGGAATGACTGCCGCAGAGAGACGCGAGAGCAGAGCAAAAATTGAAAGCGGTGCGGCACAGGCGGTCGTCGGAACTCATGCCTTGATTTCCGACGGGCTGAGCTACAGCCGTCTCGGTCTTGTCGTGACCGATGAACAGCACCGTTTCGGAGTGCGCCAGCGCGCAGTTTTCACAGGAAAGGGCATGAACACCCACACCCTTGTCATGACCGCAACCCCGATTCCGCGTACGCTGTCGCTGATACTCTACGGGGATTTGGATATTTCGGTCATTGACGAGCTTCCTCCCGGACGAAAGCCGATTGAAACATATGGCATGACTCCGAGCCGGCGCAGCGAGGTCTATGAGTTCATTAAGAAAAATCTGCGCGAAGGACGGCAGGCATATGTTGTCTGCCCCTTGGTTGAGGATTCGGAAACCATTACGGCAAAATCGGTCACAGAATATGCGGAAAAGCTTTCGCACGGCGAGTTTTCGGATTTTTCGGTCGGTGTTATGCACGGCAGGCTGAAGAGCGATGAACGCCGCGCTGTCATGGAGCGGTTTGCCGCAGGCAAGCTTGACGTTCTTGTCTCAACCACCGTGATTGAGGTTGGCGTTGATGTTCCGAATGCGAATGTCATGCTGATTGAAAACGCAGAGCGGTTTGGTCTTTCACAGCTTCATCAGCTCCGCGGCAGAATCGGGCGCGGTGAGTTTCAGTCATATTGCATTATGATTTCCGAGGGCGGAAAGATTGCAAAGGAACGCGTTGAGACCATGTGCAAGACCTGCGACGGCTTTAAAATTTCAGAAAAGGATTTGGAGCTGCGCGGTCCCGGGGAATTTTTCGGTGTGCGCCAACACGGCTTGCCCGAGCTTCACGCGGCAAATCTTGCAACCGACATGGAGCTTTTGCAGACAGCAAAGGACGCGGCACAGCAGCTCCTCACGCATGATCCCCGTCTTGAAAACGAAGAAAACGCAGTGCTTAAAAAGTGTGTGCGGCAGCGTTTTTCGGAGGTCGGCGAAAGCGGAATACTTAACTGAAAGAGTGAATTTGTGATGAATGCAAAAACAAAAGGAATTTTATATGTAATAATGGCGGCGTTCGGGTTTTCGATGATGAGCGTTTTCGTACACCTTGCAGGAGACCTTCCGCCTTTTCAGAAAGCTTTTTTCCGAAATGCGGTGGCACTTGTTTTCGTGACAGCAATCATGCTGAGAGGGCATATGTCCTTTCGTCCGAAGCGCGGAAATCTGCCGCAGCTGATATGCCGCGCGGTTTTCGGAACAATTGGGCTTGTGTGCAATTTCTATGCGATTGACCGCCTTGTGCTTGCCGACGCAAACATGCTGAACAAGCTTTCTCCGTTTTTTGCGGTTTTGATTTCATGCTTTGTTCTGGGCGAACGTCCGACGGCAGTTCAGCTTCTCGGAATCGCGGCGGCATTCTGCGGCTGTGTGCTGATTGTCAAACCGTCCGGCAACGGATATGCAAGCTTTCCCGCATTAATCGGAGTTCTGGGCGGTCTCGGCGCAGGCACGGCATATACCTTTGTACGCAGTCTCGGAAAGCGCGGCGAGAACAGCTATGTGATTATATTCTTTTTCTCTGCATTTTCAACTCTGATTTGTCTGCCGTTCATGCTGATGAACGCCGCTGCAATGAGCGTGAAAAGTCTGGGTTTTCTGATTTGCGCAGGCATTTTTGCGTGTGTGGGACAGTTTGGAATCACACGTGCATATATTTTTGCACCTGCAAAGGAAATCTCGGTTTATGACTATACGCAGGTGATTTTTGCGGCAATCTTCGGATTCATTGTGTTCGGACAGCTGCCCGATTTGTGGAGCGTGGTTGGGTATTGCCTCATATGCGGCGCAGGAATTGGAATGTTTTTTTATAACAAAAAGAATTAAAGTTCTATGGGGGAGTGCCCCCAAGCCCACCTTTTTGCAGGGAACTGAGTTTCCAAACCCTTCTTTGTGGGGGATTCCCACACCTTTTTATAGGAAACGCTGTTTCCAAAAACCTTTTTATGGGGGCGTTGCCCCCAAGCCCCCTTTTAGAGGGTTTTCTTTGGAAACAAACTTTTTTCTTGTGGTGCTGTGCCCCATACCCTTTTTATGGAAACGCTGTTTCCAAGCCTTTTTATGGGGGCGTGCCCCCAAGCCCCCTTTTAGAGGGTTTTCTTTGGAAACAAACTTTTTTCTTGTGGTGCTGTGCCCCATACCCTTTTTATGGAAACGCTGTTTCCAAGCCTTTTTATGGGGGCGTGCCCCCAAGCCCCCTGTGCGCCGCTGTCAGACTTGTGTCGGAGTAGCTGCTTGAACAGGGAATTTTTAATGCCGCACAGATTAAAGCCGCAGTCAGCGGCTTTGCTGTGCTGAAACGCACGCACATTTCAACGAAACTGATTGATTTGTGCGTGCGTTTCACATTAAAAATCCATGTTCTGCGCAAACTCCGTCATCAAGACCGACGCAAGGCGCAAGCTTTATGATTTTTTTTGCGGTCACTCCGCAAAGTTTAAAAAATCTTTGGAATGCAACGGCTTTGAGTTTTTATGGTTAATCCGCAAAGTTTTCAAAATAATTTTTCGAGAGGAAAAAGCTTTGAGTTTTTTTGTGTTTAGTCCGCAAAGTATATCTTTATTCCGCGCCTTGTTGTTTGGCTCGCAGTTGGATTTTGCGAAAAACACGGATTCTCGCCGTGAACCGTGCGCACACATTTTTATTTTCCCTAATTGTGCGCACGGTTCAGCACAGCAAAGCCGATGATTTCGGCTTTAATCTGTGCGGCGGCGTAAAATTCAGTGTTTGAGCAATTAATCCAACCGAGACGAATGACGGCGCGCAGGGGGTGTGGGGGCGGCACCCCCACAGAAAAAGAAGTTTTTTAAAAGAAGGACGTGGGGCATAGCCCCACAAAAAAGCTTTTAAAGATGTTCACTTAGACGGAATTTGACGCATAAAAAAACAGAGCAATTTAATTGCTCTGTTTTTTGTTAGTCTGTTTTGAAGTTTACCACTCGTTCCAGCTAGAATTATTCTTAACATCTTCAACCTTGGCAACACCGCTTGTTCCAACTATGTTTTCAAGGTTCGTATTAAGTTTCTGTGCAAGCTCGCTACGCTCTGACTCAGCAACCGTATTAGTGTTTATTGTAGATGTTGTGATTATATCTTCAACATCAAATTTTCTAAGCTCAACCTCAGGAGCTGAATAAATCTTTTTCATTTCATGTCCCACCTTTCTTAAATTAAGCACTCAAAAATCTTATTTCTCGTTATTTCCTGCTGCATATGGGAAAGCATAAACACCTTTCTCCACAGCCGCGTCAGGAATACCGAATATAGCTATTGCAAATTTAACGGAACCATCACCGTCTACAGGGCTGGATAATGTTTGCTCAATATCAAATTTTTTCGTTGCACTATCCTTCCCAGAAGCATTTGCAAACGTAGCACCAACCGCTGTTATTTTTTCTTTCTCAGCACTATTTGCTTTATACGAAGCCGTTACAACTTTAACATTGCTGTATTCAGTGTTGCCAACTGTTATTTTATCATCCGCTGTGAATGAATCCGCTGCAATGTAATTTTTAAATGTGCCTGCTGTAGCCAACGGAAGCACAACTGTTGTGACACTTTCGCCGCCGCCGATTTTAACAATTACATTTTTCTTACCCATAACCTTGCTTGTGTCAAAACCAACAGAGGTCAAACCTGTTGTTGCTGCAACCTGCTCAAGAGCAATCATTGTGTCTGTAGTTTCATCATAGTCGTTTGCCTCAGCATCAGGAACGGCATAAGCCATCATGGTTACATAGTCCTGACCCTCTGATACAGCAGTGTCTGCAAAGTTAAGACCGTCTTTACCGTCGTTAATTGTAGCATTCGGTGCTGCAAAAGCCGCAGTACTCAGCATTGCTGCGCCTATTGCAACTGCTGCAACACGCGCAATAAATTTGTTGTTCATACAAAATTCTCCTTTCATGTGCGCACTTTGCGCATATGTATAAAATGTTTGTTGTTCATAAATACGGAAGTATACAACATATCCCCTTTGATGTATTCCTCCAACATATTTATTCACTTTGACTTTACCTAATTATATACCGCATTTCAATTTTTGTCAACACCATAAAGCCATTTTTATCTCTCATTTGTATACAAAAAAATATTTTGTTGTTTGTGCATTTAGACCAAACAGTTTTGAGAGCATTAACTGTCGTCGCAGCACAAGCAGTTTTGTCCGCAAAGTATATCTTTAATTCCGCGCCTTGTCGTTTGTTTCGCAGTTGGATTTTGCGAGAAACACGGATTTTCGCCGTGAACCGTGCGCACACATTTTAATTTCCCTTAATTGTGCGCACGGTTCAGCACAGCAAA
>CAKSIW010000085.1 GCA_934463175.1 uncultured Clostridia bacterium
CTGTATATGTGAGCAAATCTTTCAACATAGTCAAAGGGTTTTATTTCCTTCACAAGCTTCAGAAGGTCGGGCTTCATGGTGAAGATAAAGCCGAAATCGTTATACATCGCATATGCGTTGCCCCCGCTGTCAAGGTCTCCGATTCTCAGCGTGTGAGCTGCCGCAGAATCGCGGATTATAACATTATATCCCGAACCGATTCCGTATTTCTGTGCGTCAGCAGGATTGTCGCTGACAAAATCAATCACCTCAACCGCATTTGGAATTGCATTCACAAGCTCCTCAAATCTGTCGGCACTCACATTCTCGTCATACGGATATTTCATGCGCACAGTTGAGGTCTGAAAACTGCTTTTGTCATCACTTTTCTCTGTCTGATAAAACTCAACCACCTTTTCATTGCCGCGGCTGACCGATATTTCCTTTATATCCGATGTGTCAATGCTTCCGAGGTTTGTTTCGCGGAAGTCATTCGGCACCTTCAGCACATTTTCCGCAGTGTATTCGGAGATTGTGTATATTTTATCTCCGCCCTTTTCCATGATATAGTATTTTGCATCAACAACAAGCTTGTCGCCGAGAATAAAGGTTTTTTCGGTTCCGTCCTTCATTTTCAGAGAAAACACGGTTTTCTCGTCTGAAAGACCAAATTCGTCAAGTGAACTCAAATCACTTGTAATCTCCTTGTCGGCATAAAGGCCCGCAAGACCGAGAACGGTGTTTTTCATTTTCGACTGTGAAAACTCAATGCCGCCGTATTCGGGAATCGACCACGCCGTGTCGTCGCCCTCACCCGTGTGTCTGAGAGTGTATTCCGCCTCTGTATTCTTTATGTGAAGCTCCGAAAGCTTGTCCTCTTCACAGTTAAAAAGCTGAATTGAGCTGCTTTCTGTCTGTGTTTTCTCATCAGACTCCGGCTGCCACTTCACGGCAAAATAGTATGCTCCCCCGAGAAGAGCCAAAGCAATCAGCCCGACAACCGCATTTCTAATCATTTTTTTATTAATTGTCATTATTTATATCTCCTCTTGAGCCAAACCGCAAGACCTGCCGCAATAATCAGAAGCGGAAGCACATACTGAAGCAGAACCCACGTTATGACAACCTGTGTCTGATTCATTGTCAGGCTTGACGCACTGATAACCTTTGCACGTATATCAAGGCTTGTGTCCGCGCCTGTGAGATAGCTGACAGAGTTCAGAATGAAATCTCCGTTTGCATAGCTCGACTCCGAAAGAATCCCGTTCAGCTCAACCGCCTGAAGTGAACCGAGAACCATGATTTTTCCGTAGTTTTCGCCCTGAGTCTCCGAAAGTGCCGCAATTGTCAGAGGTCCTTCGTTGTCGCCTTCCTCACGCTCCGTCGTTCCTGCCGCAAGGTTAACCTTGCCCCATGACTTTTCGGTTGTTGTGAGAAGCGGTGTCACCAGTGCATTCCGCACATTCTTTGAGTTAAGCTCAAGGCTTTCGGACGCTGCTGCCATATAAACAAGCTTTTGACGGCTCAGGCTCTCCGTTATCTCATGCTCCGCAAACTCGGGTGCAGGAATGGTCATTCCGTTCTGAAGCTTGAATGCATGATTTGAATCGCCCTCAATAACATAATCTCCGCGCGCCGTGATTCCCCATTCGGCAAGATACTCCGCAATTCTCGGCTGTGCCTGCGTCCCGGGTTCAAGCACAAAAAGTGCCTTTCCGCCGCCGTCAAGATATTTGTCAAGCGCGTCTCGCTCCTCTGCCGTCAAATCCTTTTCGGGCGACATCAGAACCAGCAGTGCCGCGTCATCGGGGATTCCGCTCATTGCAATGTTCAGTGTCTCATGCTCATATCCGTCCTCCTCCAGAGCCGCCGCAAGCTGAATTGACGAAAATTCATCATGTCCCTCTGTGAAATATACCTTTGTGCTGCCGCTCTGTCCCGTGACATTCATAACAGCTGCGGTAATTTTCTTTTCCATGTCAATGCTGGTTGAGCCTGTGTAGCTGTTGGTAGTATACAGCTGATTCATTGTCACAACCTTGACGCGGTCGCCGCACTCCAGTATTATCGACCCTGCGCTTATCGTCTCGCCCTGCGTCTCATATTTCTTCGCAAAGTTCGGGTTGCTGTACGGGTCAATATAAGTTACCTTGAAATTTTTATTCAGCGCACTGTATTTTGCAAGGTATTCCTCCGCATATGATATATATTCGTTTGAGCTTGTGTTTGTCGGATACAGCGCATACACGTTGATTTCCTTGTCGATTTTTTTCATGACCTCGCGCGTATGCTCCGAAAATTCATAAACCCTCTCGCGTGTCAGGTCAATTTTCAGCGGCACCTTTGATGAAACCGCAGATATGACCGCATTGACGAGTATGACCGCTGCAATTGTCACAATTGTGACAAAAAGTGCATTAATTCCGAATTTCATATTGTTTTTCATGTAAATCTCCTCCTTAGCTGTATCTGCGCTTTTCGATTGTGCGCACCGTCAGAAACAGCACAACGAATATGAAGCTCAGGTAGTAGATTATGTTTGTTATGCTCAGTATTCCGTTCTGGAACTCATCATAGCGTCTCAGCAGCGACACCCATTGCAGCACTGTGAGCAGAGCCTTGTTTGTCACGCTTCCCGTGAACCAGTCCATGAAATATATGAGCAGCAATACGCCGAACGTAAACACAGCCGCAATCATCTGGCTTTCGGTCAGTGCCGAAATCAGAACTCCGATTGCAATGAACGAACCCCACAGCAGAATGAATCCGATGTATGCACCGATCATCTCGCCGACAGGAGGCTCACCGAACATAAACAAAACCGCAGGGAACACAAACGAAATCAGAACCGTAACCCCGAACACAGCCATTGCTGCGAGATATTTCCCGACAACAATTTCCGCCACGCTCACGGGTGCGGTCAGCAGCAGCTGGTCTGTCTTTTTGTTTTTTTCCTCCGACAGCAGTCTCATTGTGAGTATTGACACCAAAAACAGACATACAACATTTATGTTTGAAAACAGTCCGCCGATGTCCGCAGTCTGATATGAGATTGAGCTTCCGAGAAAGAACATTGCGCTGAGTGCTGTGAACACTCCCACAAATATGTATCCTATCGGTGAAAGAAAATATGCCCTGAATTCCTTTTTAAATATTGCCTTCATTCGCCTTTTCCTCCTTCTCATCATGCTTTGCAGCCGCGGATTCCGCCCGGCGTTTTTCTTTCCTTTCGGGCTTTGTCTCGTCCGAATCAAGCACGGGCGCGTTTGTGACCTTGATGAAGATTTCCTCCAGTGAAAGCTCCGTTGAACGGAAGCCGATCAGCGGAACATCTGCCTTTGCAAATGCCTCAAAAACCTCGCGGCGCAGATCCTCACCTTCCTCAAACTCCAGCATAAAATCAACAGTTCCCTGCTCAAATGTGCCGACAAACCCCGCAAATTTAATTCCGTTAATGTCTCCGAGCAGATTCTTAACCTCATTCACGCTGCCGATTGCACGCACAACAAACTTGCCCTTTTCGCCGAGAGACGCCGACAGATTTTCAAGCGTGTCAAGCGCAACAAGCCTGCCGCGGTTTATGATTGCAACACGGTCGCACACTGCGCTGACCTCCTGCAATATATGCGTACTCAGAATGACCGTCCTGTCCTTCCCCAACTCACGTATAACATTTCTGATTTCAATGATCTGCTTCGGGTCAAGTCCGACTGTCGGCTCGTCCAGAATCAGAACCTCGGGATCGCCGATTAAAGCCTGTGCAAGACCGACTCTTTGCTTATATCCCTTTGAAAGGTTTTTTATCATTCTGTCCGCCATGTGCGAAATCCTTGCAATTTCCATAACCTCGTCAATATGCTCACGTTCGGGTTTCTTTGCACCTTTCAGCTCATAGACGAACTTCAGGTATTCCCGAACCGTCATGTCAAAATAGAGCGGCGGATTCTCGGGCAAATACCCGATTTTTTTCTTGACCTCCTTCGGGTTTTCAAGGACATCAAGCCCGTCAACTCTGACAGAACCCGACGTTGCCGATATATACCCCGTCAGAATGTTCATCGTTGTTGATTTTCCCGCGCCGTTCGGACCCAAAAAGCCGAGAATTTCTCCGCGTCTGACCTTGAAGCTGATGTTGTCAACAGCCTTCTTTGAACCGTATTTCTTTGTCAGACCGCAAATTTCAATGACCGCGCCGTCCTCCGACGGCATATCAGCCAAAACTGCGGCATTGTTCTCCAAATCCATATTTTCAATCCTCCTTAAAACACAAGTATGGTATTTTGCACCGAATGCAATAATTATACCATACCTGAAAAATTTTGTGTTAATATTTTATGAATTTTCCTCCGACAGGGCGCGGACAGCCGCAAACGCGTCCCCGAGCCATTCGGAGGCGTCAATATCCTCAACATCTCCGCTGTCGCATTTTGACGCAATATCTGTGCGCATCGGGAGCTTTCCGAGGGCACGTATTCCTGCTCTTGCCGCAGTTTCGTCAAGACGGCTTTCACCGAATATTCTGATTTTTTCCGAACAGCACGGACATTCAACATAGCTCATGTTTTCAACCACGCCGAGAATCGGAATGTTCATCAGCTTTGCCATGTTCACCGCTTTTTCAACAATCATCGAAACAAGCTCCTGAGGAGATGTGACAATTATAATTCCGTCAACAGGCAATGACTGAAACACCGTCAGAGGAACATCACCCGTTCCCGGCGGCATATCAACAAACATAAAGTCAACGTCCTCCCAGATAACATCTGTCCAGAACTGCTTGACGGTTCCCCCGATTACGGGACCGCGCCATACAACAGGGTCGGTTGTGTTTTCAAGAAGCAGATTGATTGACATCAGCTTTGTTCCTCCGCGGCTCACGCACGGGAAAATTCCAAGTTCATTTCCCGTTGCCTTCTCATTAACTCCGAACAGCTTCGGAATTGACGGGCCTGTAATGTCCGCATCGAGTATCGCGCATTGCTTTCCCGTCTTTTGCATTCCCGACGCCAGAAGCGATGTCACAAGCGACTTTCCGACGCCCCCTTTTCCGCTCACAATTCCGATTACCTTCTTCACATTGCTCATTTGGTTCATGGGCGCAGTGAAGCTTTGCTCCTCCGTGCGCTCACCGCAGCTTTCGCCGCAGCTTGAACAATCATGTGTGCAGTTTTCACTCATATTTCAAATCTCCCTTCATCATTTAAAATGCATCGAGAGCCGCCTGAAGCTGGTCATCAACCTCTTCCTTCATGTCTCTCATTTTTTCGTACAAATCATACTGAGTTGTTATATCAAGAACACCGTATGAAAACAGCCCCTGAACCTTCTGATAGGTTGCAACCGCGATTTTCAGGTTTTCGTCATATACATCGTTGACCTCACCGACAAAAATGCCCATATAGTCAAGCATTCTCTTTGCGTTCTCAACCTCTTCTCCGCTGTCGCCGACGGTATATTTTTTCTGAAGGCTGAACGGCTCAAACTGCGACATATCAACAGGCTTTGTTGTGTTCAGAACAACCGCGTCGGGCGCAATCCCTCTTTTGTGAATGTTGTTTCCGAGCGGCGTGAGATAGTATGCCGTCGTATATTTCATGAGCGCACCGTCGGGAAGATCCGCCATTGTTTGCACCGTTCCCTTGCCGAACGACTGCTCCCCGATGACCTTTGCCGCTCCGTTCTCATGCAGAGCCGCCGTCAGAACTTCGGAAGCACTGGCGCTCATGCCGTTGATCAGCATGACAACCTTATATTTTTTGCCGTTTCCCGTTGCGGTGTATTTCTTGTTCAGAACCTCACTTTTGTGATCCTCGCTTGTTATGACCGCTCCCTTTTCCAAAAACAAATCCGCAATCCCGACAGCCTGGTCAAGATATCCTCCGCCGTTGTTTCTCACGTCAATCAGAATATTGTCTGTTTTATCGGCTTCAGCCTTTTCAAGAGCCGCCTTGAAATGCTCAAGCGATGTGTCGGTGAACGAATAAATCGTTATTTTTGCAATCCTTTTTCCGTTGTGCTCCAGCAGTTCATAGTCTGTCGGGTTGGAAACGACCTTTGTGCGTACAATCGAGAACTTCAGCGGTTCGCTGATTCCGCCGCGCAGCACGCTTATCTCCGCCGTTGTTCCGACAGGGCCTCTGACATATTCAAGTGCCGTGTCAAAATTCATTCCGCGCAGGTCAACACCGTCTGCACCGATAATTATGTCCCCTGCCTTCATACCTGCCTTGTCCGCAGGAGAATCGGGTATCGGCTGTGTGACAATGATGTTTCCGTCACTTGAAAGCACATTCACACCGATTCCCGTTATTTCATCATTAAGTCTTTCCAGCATTTTCTTTGCCTCATCGGCGGTGTAATATGCCGAGTTTTCATCAATTGATGAAAGCATTGCATGAAGAACCTCGTCATAAAGCTCGGGGTTTTTCTCCATAATCGCCTTCATGGCACTTTTATAAAGCGCAAGACGTGTCACATCGTCATACCTTGAAAAAACCTCAAGATTGTTCGTGATCGCCTCGATATACCCCGAAAGGGTTTCACCTCTCGTGACCTCTGCCGAGTCCTCCGCAAACACCGCGGCAGGGGCAAGGTTCATGACCGCAATCAAAAGCCATGACATCAAATTTATCAGTCTTTTTTTCATTTTAATCTCCATTCCGCCGCCCTGTGTCGGCACAAATAGTAATGAAAATCTCTTATCGGCAGGGCAAGGAATGATAAGAGATTAAAGCGTTTCTGAGCGCAGCGAAGAAAAGTTCGCACGGGCAATTAAATCCGCCGGAGGCTTAACGTGAAATGAAATTTCACGTTAACTCCTCCGTTCCGTGTCAGATACTCATATAAACCACTCTGAAGCCGTCGGCGCACCGTCCCACAACAACCGTCGCCTCACGGTCAAGCAAAAATTCATTGATAATGTCAAACGTAAGCTGTCTTCCGTCCTGTTCATACATGCCGACGGGATTTACCGGAATTGCAACATATTCAAGACTCCTTGCCGTGAGCATATCCGCCGGCTTTGCAGGGCTGACATTTTGCAGGATAATCTGCCTGTTTTCGCTGTCGCATACATAGACATTTGCCTTGTAGGTTTTATACTCCGTATATATCAGGCTGCTCTCCTGCGCATATGCACATGAAGTGAGCACCGCAGCAGAAATTGCCGCGCAAAGCAGTTTTTTCATCATTTTTGGTGTCCCCCGCACAATTACATTTTTTCGGGTGCGTCAATTTTGAGCATTTTCAGAACACCCTCAATGGCGATTCTCACGCTGTCAATCATCTTCAGTCTGGCATTCATCAGCTCCTCATCATCCACCTTAACGCGGCACGCATTATAGAACGCGTGGAAAGCCGTTGCAAGCTCAATCACATAGCGCGTTATCTTTGCAGGCTCACGTGTCTCCGCAGCCGCTTTGATTTCCTCGGGCAGCTCGCAGAGCTTTTCCAGAAGCTCCAGTTCCTCTTTTTCGCAAAGCCGCTCCGCATTGATTTCGGAATATGGCTTGACGTGTATGTTCTCCTCAGCCAGAAGTCTCAGAATGCTGCATATTCTCGCGTGAGCATACTGAACGTAATACACGGGATTGTCGCTGTCCTGCTTAACCGCAAGGTCAAGGTCAAAATCCAGATGACTTCCTGCCATTCGCATATTGAAGAAAAACCTTGCCGCGTCAATGCTGACGTCCTCCAAAAGGTCGGAAAGCGTGATTGCCTTGCCCGTTCTCTTGGACATTCTGACAACCTCTCCGTCACGAGTGAGACGGACAAGCTGCATAATCGAAACCTCAAACCTTTCGGGGTCAATTCCAACCGCTGCAAGAGCCGCTTTCATTCTCGCGATATGTCCGTGATGATCTGCGCCCCAGACATCAATCGCAAGGTCAAAGCCGCGTGTTTCCAGCTTGTTTATGTGATATGCAATATCCGCCGCAAAATAAGTCGGTATGCCGTTGTTGCGGACGAGAACCTCGTCCTTCTCCAGTCCCATTTTAATGCAGTTGAGCCACACTGCCCCCTCCTGCTCATAGGTATATCCTGCGTCAGTCAGACGGTCAACCGCCTCCTTCACCTTGCCATCCTTGTGAAGCTCGCTTTCCCTGAACCACACATCATAGAATATGCGGTATTTTGCAAGGTCGCGTCTGAGCGCGTCAACATTTTTTTCGAGAGCATAGCCAACCAAAGCCGCCTTCCGCTCCTCAGAGCTGCATTTCAGATATTTGCTGCCGTATATCTCAATGAACGCCTTTGCATGTTCCGTAATATCCTCGCCGTGATAGCCGTCCTCGGGAAACTCTGCCGCGTCCTCGCCCTCAAGCTGCTGAATGTATCTCGCCTCAAGCGACTTTCCGAACTTCTCAATCTGATTTCCCGCATCATTCACATAAAACTCGCGCGTCACGTCATAGCCCGCATATTCCAGAACGCTTGCCATGCAGTCGCCGAGTGCTCCTCCGCGCGCATTTCCCATATGCATGGGGCCTGTCGGATTTGCACTCACGAACTCAACCATAACGCGCTTTCCGTGACCTATGTCAATTCTGCCGTAGTCTCCGCCGCGTTCTTCAATTTCCTTCATGACGGAATATAGCCGTGCGTTTGAAAGATAGAAATTGATGAAGCCTGCTCCGGCAACCTCAACCCTTTCAATCTCGCCGCCTGTGCTGATTTTTGCCGCAACAGCTTCGGCAATTTTGCGCGGCGGCATGTGCAGACTCTTTGCAAGCAGCATTGCAAGGTTGCACGCAAAGTCGCCGTGCTGCTTGTCCTTCGGAACTTCAAGCTGAAGCAGCTCCTCCGCATTCACGCCCTCCGCACTCGGAAGCTCGCCGCTCTTCACAGCGTTTTCAAACGCCTCGCACACTGCCTGTCCGATTTTTTTCTTTGACTCTTCAATAATATTCATATGTTCACTGTCCTTCCATGCTTAATCTGCAATTCTCGTTACGGTCAGCTCCAGGCTGTTTTTCCAATAATCCTGATTGTCCATATCAATTAAATAATCAATCTTAACGTCTCCGCCGTCACTTCCCAATCTGTAATCAAGCAAAATCGGGTTAATTCTGACAGGAATGGCACCGAACGGCGTGTTATAGCTGCAAAGCTTTTTCTCACCCTTGCGGAATACCATTTTGCTGCTGTATTTTCCGTTTCGCGTCATGCTCACCGAATCGGGTGATACCTTTATTGTCGTTGTCGTGTCCTCAAAGCCTGTCAGTTCGGTTTCTTCATATATGATATAAAACTTGCCGTTTCGTTCCGCGAATCTGCCGCGTGTCTGAAGCTCGATTTGGTTCGGCTTGCCCTCCCCTGCGCCGACCTGAGTGCTTTTCAGCGAAATCATAGCGTTGTTTTCCATTTTCATCAGTCCTTTCCGCACAAAATCATCAGTATTTTTCAATGTCAATCCGCTCAACAGTGCCTCCGATCGGCTTTTCAAGAAACAGCGTTCCAAGCCTTGCAAAATCCTCCGTTGAGTCGCTCACAAAATATCTTATGCTTCCCTGTCCGTCCCCTGACAGCAGGTTCTTCTTCTTCATTATGTCATATGCCGCGTCCGCAGCCGCCGCTCCCGAGTCAATCAGAGAAACACCGTCTCCGACAATGCCGCGAATGACTCTTCTCAGCAAAGGATAATGCGTGCAGCCGAGAATGAGCGTATCAACCCCTGCTTCCCTGATTTCCTCCAGATATTCCTCCGCAATCAGCCTTGCCGCCTCGCTGTCCGCAAAGCCGTTTTCAACCAGCGGCACAAACATCGGACACGCCTTCGGAACAACCTCGGCATTCGGCATGAGACGCTTTATCTGTTCGGGATATTTTCCGCTTCTGACCGTTCCCGCAGTTCCCAAAACGCCGATTTTCCCGTTTTTGGTCATCTCAACAGCCTTCTTCACGGCAGGGTCAACCACTCCCGTCATCTCAATGCTGATTTCGTCCGCAAGCCACGGCAGTGCCGCACTTGACGCCGTGCCGCAGGCAATAATAATCATTTTTATGTCAAAGCTCTGCAAAAACCGAATGTCCTGCCGAACATATTTAATTATGGTATCCGTTCCGCGCGGTCCGTACGGCACACGCCCCGTGTCACCGAAATATATCACATCTTCATTCGGCATAACTCTCATGATTTCCTTTATGCAGGTCAAGCCGCCCAGCCCCGAGTCAAAAACACCGATAGGTCTTTTGTCCATCACACCAAGTCCTTTCTCCGCCGTATTTTTATTTATCGGTACGGCTCATCGCATATTCAATATGCCTGTCAATCAGTTCACTCATCGGGACTCCCGAATAATCCCAAAGCTTGGGATACATGCTGATTGGTGTGAATCCGGGAAGAGTGTTGATTTCGTTCAGAATGATTCTGCCGTCACGGCGGTCAATGAAAAAATCAACGCGCGAATATCCGCGGCATTCGCAGATTTTATATGCACGCATGGCATAGTCTCTCAGCTTTTTCTGCACTTCATCACTCAAATCGGCAGGTATAATCACCTTTGAAGCCTCGTCCTCATATTTTGCCTCAAAATCATAAAATTCCTTTGCAGGCATTATCTCGCCGAACGCGTCAGCCACAACAGGCTCCAGATTTCCCATAACTCCGCACTCGATTTCGCGCGCGTCAATTGCCTCTTCAATCAGAACCTTATAGTCATGACGGAATGCAAGCTTAACGCCTTCTTCAAGCTCACTGCGGTTTGCCGCCTTTGTGACACCGACAGACGAGCCTGCGGACGAT